>JAYVRT010000562.1:0-5212 GCA_043776025.1 Archangiaceae bacterium
GGTCCCCGGGAGCCTGGTGGTCGTCCTCGGCGACGACGTCGAGATCGTCTCCGAGAAGCTCGAGGCGACGCGGTGGCAGGCCCGGATCAAGGTGAGCCCCGAGGCGCTGCCTGGCGACGTGCTGGTGAAGGTGATGTCGCCGGTGTCCGAGGCGCACGCGGTGACCCGGCTGCTCGACATCGGGTGTCAACACCGGTGGCAGCTGGACCTGTCGACTGGCGAGCGCCTCACGGCGACGACTGCCTGGCCGGCGGGGGCGAACACCGGGGTGCAGGCCGAGGGCACCTGGTCGAAGGGCGGTCAGGTGTTGGGGACGACGCCGCTGTTGGTCCGCGGCGGAGGGTCATTCACCTTCGAGCGGGTGGCGAGCCCGGAGGATCTCGCGCTCGCCGCGAAGATCGATGCGTCGCCCGAGCTCAAGGCGGTCGACGCCCAGATCGCGAGAGTCGCGGAGCGGATCAACGGCTGCTCGAAGGGCCCGCCGGGGCAGCAGCAGGACTGCCTCAAGACTGGGGGAGCGGAGCTGACCCGCGCCGGCTCGCAGCGGGAGGCGATCGTCCAGAGAATATCGTCTGGGGTCCCGAAGCGGTTCGGGTGCGATCTGGTTCGCGTCCGCCGCGGCCCCGGGAGCCTCGTCGGAGAAGCCAGGCGCTGTACCAAGGGAAGCGAGAGCGCGACCGTCACCGGGGTGGTCGCTCCCCTCGCGCCCAAGTGAGGAACCGATGTCCGCACTGACGAAAATGATCAGCCTCCGACTGTGGGTTGCCGTGCTGTTGTCGGGTGCGCTCCCGTCCTTCGCCGATGAGCCGGCGGCGCCGCCGGGGGTCGACGACGGCAAGCTCTCCGGGAAGATCCAGGAACGCCTCGACGCTGCCGGCTACACCTACCTGCTCGTCTCGACTGGAGCCGGCCCTCAGTGGGCCGCGGTGCCCCGGGTCGAAGTGAGCGTGGGCGAAGCGGTGACGATCGCGGTCCAGGCGCAGATGGGGGACTTCGAGAGCAGGTCGCTGAAGCGGAAGTTCGACCGGATCTTCTTCGGAACCGTCGAGGGCAAGCGGTGTCCCCCCGGCCACCCCGAGGTGAGCGTGCCGGCCGGCCCCCGGCACTCCCCGCCCTCGACGACACCCGCACCGCGCTCGGCGACGGGCTTCGAGGGCGAGATCCTCGAGCTGCTCCAGGTCCCTGGCTACACCTACCTGCGGATCAGGGTCGGGAAGGAAGAGACCTGGGCCGCGGTGCCGACCGCCACGCTCGCCGTGGGCCAGCGGGCGCGAATCGAGAAGCCCGCGCCGATGGACGGCTTCTTCAGCAAGACCCTCAACCGGGCGTTCCCTCGAATCGTCTTCGGGAGCCTCGGGCAGGTCAGCCCCGCTCCCGAGCCTTGAGCCTCAGCCCTTCCCGCTGGGCGGGAAGAGCCGATCGAGGCGGTGGACCGCGCTCTGGGGCGCGACCTCCGAGTCGGCGCCGAGCTCGCGCCGCAGCGCCTTGACGACCTCGGCGTACTCGCCACCGAACCGGGTGCACTCTTCGCACCCGCGCAGGTGCGCCTCGATCGCGGTCTTGGTCGACGCGTCCACGTCGCCGTCGATGTAGTCCGCCAGGCGCTCCAGCACCTGAGGGCAGCTGAGTCCTCCCACGACGCGGCCGAAGGTCATGGCTGTCCTCCGGACTTGACCTGGGCCAGCAATCGCAAGCGGCCTCGATGGAGCCGGCTCTTCATCGCCGGCAGGGTGAGCCCCGCGGCAGTCGCGGTCTCTTCGCCTGACAGCCCTTCCACGTCACGCAGGAGGACGACCTCGCGCTCGTCCTCAGGCAGCGCCGCCAGCGCCGACTCGAGCAGGCTGTGCTGCTCCACCCGCGACGCCAGTTCTTCAGGTGAGAGCGGGTGGCCCCAACCCGCCCGCGCACCCAGCTCGTTGAGCGACGCGTCGGCGACATCATGGACGGCCTCCCCGGCGTGCTTGCGCCGAAGCGTCGCGGCCTTGGCCCGGGCGATCGACAGCAGCCAGGCGCGCATCGAGCCGTCGCCGCGAAAGGTCGCCAGGGACGAGTGGGCCGCGAGAAATGTCTCCTGGAGCACGTCCTCGGCGAGCGCGGCGTCACCCACGAGGCGGCGGGCGAAGTGGTACACCGGCCCGCGGTGCCGGCGCACCAGCTCGCTCATCGCCGGCCGATCACCGGTCCTCGCCCTCTGAACGAGAACTGAATCGTCGGGCGTCGAAGAGGGTGCGTCCACCGGCCCGTCGTTGAGCAAGAACTGCGCCGCCGCCGGGCTCCGAGGAGGCTGGCTCCCCGGCCGCAGCGACGCGTTGCGCAAAGTGAGCGTTTGGTCGGGCGACGCGCAAACAATGCATGGGCCGGCGGGTCTTGATCATCCGGGGCGGCGGAAACCCACAACGGTGGAAACTCACCGGATCCTGCGCTCAAGCCCGGGCAGACCTTTCAGGCGCGCCAGAGAGCGCGAGCGCGAGGACCTTCAGCGCCGGCGGCTGAGCAAAGTCGATCGACGAGGCGCCGAACGCGGCGAGCTGTGAGGCGCTCCTGCCGCCCAATCCGGCAGAGACGACGCGCTCGAACTGCGACGGCCCCATGCCCTCGAGGTTGCAGCAGCAGACGAGGATTCCATCGGGCGCGACGACCCGGCTCGCCGCGGACACCAGGTCGCCGTAGTCGGTCTCCACCCGGAAGCGGCGGCCGTCGGCGTTGGAGAACGACGGCGGGTCGAGCACCACCAGCCCGAACTGCTCTGTCTTCTTCGCGAAGCGGCCGAGCCAGTCGAAGCAGTCGCCGGCGATGAAGTCCCGGCGATCGACGCTGAGCGCGTTGTGCGCGTGGTTGAGCTCGCCCCAGTCGAGCACCTTGCGCGACAGGTCGACGTTCACCGCCCGCGTCGCCCCGCCGAGCCGCGCCGCCACGCCGAAGCCGCAGGTGTACGCGAAGAGGTTGAGCACCGTGCGCCCCGCGGCGTTGGCCCGAACCCAGGCCCGTGCGTCCCGCGCGTCGAGGTAGAGGCCGACCGAGAGCCCGTTGGCGGGCCGGATCTCGAACTTCGCTCCACCCTCGGCGGCCTCGATCAGCCGGACCGATGTGCCGCACAGCGGCTCGGTGGGCGCGAGCTGCTCCGCCTCGACCTTGCCGTGGGCCTCGCGCGGGCGGCGCTTCAGATAGATCGCCCTCAACGAGGCGGAATCGAACAGCGCCTTTCCCAGGTCGAGCTCCTGCTGGCGGGCACGGGGCGCGTAGAGGCTGAGCACCGCCACCTCGCCAAAGACGTCGACCGTGAAGTCCTTGTCATCCACCCAGCGAAACGCGTTCGTGCCCGGCGGCAACCGCGCCACCCGCTCGGCCCATCGAACGGACCAGGCGCTCAAGCCCGCGCCCACGACGAAGCGACCGCTCGCGCGGCGTCGTTCGCCAGGGCGGTGAAGTCGGCGCCGAGCAGCTGCCCTTCGCGCACCACCACCCGGCCTTCGACGATCGTCCACGCCACCGGGGCGAGCGCCAGCCGGCTCCAGGCCACCGCGTCCGGGGCCTCGACCGCGTCGAGCAGCACCAGGTCGGCGGTGTGACCGGCGGCGACCGCTCCGAACTGCCCGCCGAAGAAGGCGGTGAGCAGCCGGGCTGGGCCGTCGAAGAGCAGCGCCCACGGCACCTGCGCGGACCGGGTCAACCGGCCGGCGCGGGCCACCGTCGCTGCCGCGCCCGCCGCCGCCGCCACCGCATCCCAGACCCTTCGCTGCCCCGCGGTGCAGGGGCCGAGCGCGAGGCCGGAGCCAAGCATCGCCTCGAACCCGGCGGCGTGCGCCGCGTCCACCCAGGGCGCCACCAACATTCCCCGCCTCGCCGCCAGGTGCGCGCCGGGCCCGTCGAGCGACCGCGCGAACGCGCCCACTGTGCGCGGCGTGAGCAACCCAAAACCGTCGAGCCGATCGGCGACCTGCTTGCCGAAGCGCGAGAACGTCACGCCCAGATCTTCTTCGCTCTCCGCCAGCCTCAGGTGGACGCCACAGTCGAGCTCGGTCCGCAGCCGGGACGCATGGGCGAGGACCTCGTCCTCACAGCGGGAGCTTTGGCCCAGCCCGAGGGCGGTGCGCACCAGATCCGGCGTGGCGCCGCGGACCGCCGCGGCGTTCGCCTCCAGCTGCGCGATGCTCAGGTTCTCGTGGGCCTGAATCAGCCGCGCCCCCAGACGGCGGGCAATCGCGCCCTGCGCCTCGAGCGCCGGGCGCACCTCGGGCGGAGCGTGCAGCAGCTCGACGTGCGTGGTGACGCCGCTGCGCAGACCCAGCGCGAGCGCGTGGGCGCTGATCGCCGCCACTTCGGCCGGGGTCGCCGACCCTTTGCCGCCGAGCGCGCCGAGCAGCTGGGTGTGACAGTCGACCAGCCCGGGCATCAACAGCCGGCCCTCGGCCTGCACCACCCAGTCTCCGGGGAGCGCGACGAGCTCCGCGTCCGGCGCGACCCGGGTCACCCGGGGGCCGTCGATCAGCACGCCCTGTGCGCGGGTCACGTGCCCCTGGGCACTGAGCACGCTGCAGTTCTTGACGAGTAGCCGGCCCTCCATCGGGCGCAGACTCTAGCCCCCCCGCTCGCTTCAGAGGGTCGCCGGCCCCGCTAAAGTGAAACGGCCGGGAACCTCGAGGGCGCCCGGCCGTTCGGATGAGACGAGAAGCGCGACTTCAGTACGAGTTGGCCAACCCGAAGTTCGCCATCTTCTTCTTGTTCAGGTTGTCGGAGCTGACGGCGCCGACGGTGTTCGCCTGGGCCACGTTGTCGTTACCGGCCAGCGAGTCGGCAGACATTGCGAACAGGCGGCGGATGTTGTCGCCGAAGAGGCTGATGATGCCGATCGCCGCGATCGCGATCAGCGCGACGATGATGATGTACTCGGTCATTCCCTGACCGGCGAGACGATGCAGATGGAAGCGATGCATGGGGGACTCCGCAGTGAGATGCCGTAGATGCGCGGCGGGATCATTGGAATCCAGCGCGCCCTGCCTGGCACTGCGCGAATGCGGCGCGAATGCACGAAAACGCGAGTGCCGCGGCGTACCGCTGCGAAACCGGGCGAACGGGCCAGAATCGTGTCCCACCCGCACGACGGCGCGGGCACGCGGCGCTTCGTCCATAATTGCGCCATGCGCCCCCTCGGGCCACCCCATTGGAGCCACGACATGTCCCGAATCCGGACTCTCGCCCTCGCCGCGCTGCT
>JAYVRT010000563.1:0-1639 GCA_043776025.1 Archangiaceae bacterium
GGAACCTCGCGCTCGCCGGCGCCGGCGGGAAGACGATGGTGAAGCTGAAGATCGCCGAGGCGTTGGAGGGCAAGCGGATCCTGCTGGTGCCGTCGGGCAAGGGGGCCAACATCCAGACGCTCGACGTGAATCAGTTGGTGACGAAGTACGCGGTCGACAAGGCGCTGGACGGCAAGGACGGCAAGTAGCCGGGCTGCCGTGGTATTTTCCGTCTGCAGATGATGCCCACCGACGTCACGGCTGCCCAGCTGAACCGCCAGGCGGAGCTGTGGCGGCGGCTCGGGCCGCAGAAGCAGCTCGAGGTGGCGGCGAGCATGTGGACTGGAGGACGTCGCGCCGCTGAGCTGAGCATCCGCAGCCGCAACCCCGGGGCGAGCGAGGAGTTGGTGCGCTGGCTGATGGCCGAGATGTTCCTCGGCAACCCGGTAGCGACGCGACTGTATGGCCCGCAGCCGAAGTAGATGAGCGTCCCGGACGGCTACGAAGTCGCCTGGCGGGTGGGCACGGCGCTGGAGACCGCAGGCGTCGATTACTTCCTCGGAGGGTCGCTGGCCTCCTCGCTCCAGGGGCCGCCCCGCTTCACCCAGGACATCGACTTCGGCGTCCACCTCCGGGTGTCCCAGCTGCCTGGGGTGGTCTCGGCGCTCGGACCCGACTTCGACGTTGATGCAGTCGCGCTCGAGGATGCCATTCGTCGAAAACGTTCCTGGAACATCTTTCACCTCCCGACGGCGACCCGAATCGACCTCTTCATCGTCGGCGACTCGGAGTTCGACGCCGAAGAACTGGCACGCCGCCAGCGGCGCGAAGTGGGTGGCGGACACTCCCTTTGGGTCAAGTCGCCTGAGGACACGGTGCTTCGCAAGCTGATGTGGTTCAAAGAGGGCGGCGAGCTGAACTTGCAGCAGTTCCGAGACGTGATTGGGGTGCTCCAGTACCAGCGCGGCGCACTGAGTGAACCGTACCTCGATCGGTGGGCCCCGCTCGTCGGAGTGGCTGAGCTCCTCAGGCGCGCCCGTCAGGCAGCGCTGGACGGCAAGTAGCACCCACGACGCGCCTCCGCTTAGGCGGCGAGCGCGAAGCGAAAGACGTCGACGTCCTCGACCTTGCGGATCTTCCCCGCGTCTTCGAGCACCTCGAGGTTGCCGAGCACCTCGGAGAGCATCAGGTAGAGCCGGCCCGGATCGACGCGGGGGAAGACCACGTGCACCAGCTCGTGCACCGTCGCCGGCGCCTCGCCCATCTTCTTCAGCAGCTTCTCCTGCCGCCGCGCGTAGAAGGCGAACAGCCCGTCGAGCAGCGGCCGGTGGTTCTTGAAGCCCTCGCCGTGGCCAGGGAGCACGCAGTCGAGCTCCATCGCGTAGACGATGCGGGCGCTCTTCATGTACGCCGAGAGCGCGCGAAACTTCTCCGGCCCCTCGCCCGTGGTGAGATCGAGCAGCGGGTTGGGCGACACCCGCGCGAGCACGTGATCGTCGGCGAAGAGCAGCTTGTGCTGGGCGCTGTGCAGACACACAAGGCCCGGGGTGTGTCCCGGCAGGTGCAGCACCTCGACCGAGAGGTGCTTGAAGTCGAACCGCTGCCCGGCGACCAGCGGCTTCACCCGCGCCGGGTCGACCTGTCTCGCGTAGCTCTTGTT
>JAYVRT010000564.1:0-5211 GCA_043776025.1 Archangiaceae bacterium
CCGGCGGCGGGGCGGGCACCGGCGGCGGGGCGGGCACCGGCGGCGGGGCGGGCACCGGCGGCGGGGCGGGCACCGGCGGCGGCAGCGGCTTCGGCGGGATTGCGCACGTGTTCGTGATCATGATGGAGAACAACGACGCGAACTCCGTCTACAACGCGAGCAACGCGCCCTACCTGAACAACACGTTGCTCCCGGCGTACGCCCACTCGACGAACTACGGCGACGTGCTCCCGGCGCTGGTCTCTGAGCCGCACTACATCTGGCAGGAGGCGGGGACGAACGCCTTCAGCGATCACACCTTCTCCGGCGACGGCGACGCCTCGAACACCAACAGCACCAGCTCGACCGCGCACATCGTCACGCAGCTGAAGAACGCAGCCAACGGAAAGGACTGGCGCTCGTACCAGGAGGGCCTCAACGCCACGACGGGTACCTGCCCGATCTCCGGCAGCGGCTTCTACGCGCCCAAGCACGACCCGTTCGTCTTCTTCCAGGATGTCTCCGGCAATCCTCCGTCGAAGACGAACACGTACTGCACCGCGCACCACCGCGCGTACACGCTCTCGAGCTTCCAGGCAGACCTCACCGCCAACGACGTCGCGGCGTACACCTTCATCACCCCTGACCTCTGCAACGACATGCACGGGGACTTTAGCTGCAGCAACGGTTGCCTCCTCGGCAGCCTCCCCGCGTGCATCCAGAAGGGCGACGCCTGGCTCCAGGCGGTCGTCCCGTCGATCATCGCGTACATCAACACCCACGACGGGGTGCTCTTCATCGTCTGGGACGAGCCGGCGCTGGGCTCGCAGCCGTTCGTCGCGGTCGGCCCCCACGTGAAGGTCGGCTACACCAGCAACGTCGCGGTGAACCACAGCGGCTACACCAAGACGATCGACGAGATCCTCCGCTTGCCGGTCCTCTCCACCGTCACCAACGCCACCGACTTCTCCGACTTCTTCCAGGCCGGCTACTTCCCCTGAAGCAGCGGGAGGAGCCGGTCACGCTCGCCTCAGGCCGCGGGCGTCGGCTTGAACAGCGGCCCCGCGACTGGGAACACCGGACGGCCCGCCGAGGGGTTCACCAGCAGCGCGAACGAGATGTAGAGCGCCAGCCCCGCAAGCGCGACCGTCGCCACCCCGATTCCCACCGACGCCGCCTGGGCGAGCCCGCCGGCTGGGTCGGCGAAGTGCTTGGCGATCCGCAGCAGGTAGAGCAGGTCGATGTCGACGAGGAAAAAGAAGAGCAGCTTGGAGAAGAAGCCGAAGGCGTAGGTGAGCACGAGGAAGATGACGACGAACGCCACGTCCACCGACAGGCCGACGGTCGCGTCCGGCACCTTCCCCTGGCTCAACGAATCGAGCACCCACCAGTTGAAGATCCAATTGAAGGAGAAGGTCGTCAGCAGCGTGCCGCCCAGCGTGTTCTTGTTCGCCAGCGACATCACCCCCGCGAGGAACTGGCAGCCACCGCCGAAGAGCAGGCAGAACCAGGCCGCAGTCTTGAGCATCATCGCCGCCTTCGCCGGGTCGGAGGGAATCTGACCGAAGGCGATCGGCACCAGCGCCGCGCAGCCGATCGCCAGCCCGAGCAGGCCGAGCGGGGTGGGTTCACCGAAGACGGGGGCCGGCGCGGTGGGGGTCGAGGTGGGTTGCATCCGCCGGGCTGTAGCACCACATCGGTCAGCTGGGCTTCACCAGCTTGATCAACACCTGCCGGTAGTAGCGCAGCGCGCCGGGCGCCGCGCCGGCCACCGCGCGGTCGATTCGGTCCGCCAGCGCCATCAGCGGGTTGTTCGCCGACCCGAACACCTTCGACGAGACCAGCCCCAGCGGCAGCGAGACCAGGTTGATCGGCCACAGCTCGACGTGAGGAAACTCCTCACGGAGGAAGCGCAGGTCGGCCCCGTGCAGCGCCTCTTCGTCGGGGGTGTGGGCCCCGCGCGCGAGCGCCCAGTACAGCCGAAGCAACGGCGAGTCTCCCAGCGGCTCGTAGAAGCCCAGCGCCCCGCCCGGCTCGAGGTTGTCGCGGTACCACCGCTGCAGCAGCGGCCTCCAGTCGAGGTGGTGGAGGATCGCCCGACCCCAAATCAACCCGAAGCGGCCCTGAACCGGCTGGGCGACGTCGGCGACGGAGAAGTCCGCGCCCTTCAAGCCGCGGGCGTTCGCCTGGGCGATCATCGAGGTCGAGACGTCGATGCCCCGCACCCGCGCCGCGCCCAATTCGAGCAGCCGCTGGGCCCCGCCGCCGTCTCCACAGCCGAGCTCGAGCACCTCCCGCCCGCGCGCCTGGGTCGCGAGCCACTGCTCGAAGTGCTCCTCACCGGCCCGGGTGTTGGCGCAGCTGAAGACGTGGGGGAAGCGGCGGTGCCAGCCGTCGGAGACCGCGAAGACGCCGTCTTCGTCATAGGCCCGCGCTTCCCGTTCCGCTCGATTCATCATCCGCCCGCGGAGAAGAGCGCGACGTCCCGCGCTTCGATCGATGGGAAGCGCGGAAATTTTCCGCTCGTCAGGTCGGACAGCGGGGTGAGCGCGGTGGCGCCGCTCGCTTCGATCACGTGCGCGAAGAATGCGCCGTAGACCTGGGCCGCGGACGGCCCGGGGAAGAGCTTCGACATCGCGGTGGTGTCGCTGTCGAGGCGCACCGCCACCGCGGCGGTGCTCGCGTCGCCCCAGGTGAGGATCAAATCCACCAACAGCACCCCGCGCGTGGGCGTGCCCGGCGCCGTCACCGGCACCAACCCCGCCGCCACCGCCAGCACCTGGCTGAACTTCACCGCGTTCTGATCTCCAGTGCTCGAGCGCAGCGACAGGCCCTCGGTGGTGAGCGCCACCAACACGCACCCCACCACCTTCGGCGCTGGGCGCGCTGAGCCTCCCGGGCGGCGGTCGAGCTCGAGCCCGGACTCCATCACCGCCGCGGCGACCGGCGGCGCGGGCACCTGGGCGTGCAGCGCCTTCGCCCGCGCGAGCAGCTCGGGCCCGGCGTCGGCGCGGGCGAGCAGCGTCTGCAGGTGCGCGCCGGCCTGGTGTGGCTCGGTCGTCTTCAGCGCCAGCTCCGCTGCGCGCAGCAACGACTTCGCGCCCATCAACCCCAGCCCCGCGCCACCTCGACTGTAGAGCGCCAGCGCCAGCCCTTCGCCGGCAGGTCCCGCCGCGTCCGCCGAGCGCGCGAGGTTGAAGGCGAAGCCAGGTTTGAAGTTCCCGGGGTTGAGCTGGGGCCAAAGCTGCCCGAGCACCGACATCGCCCGCTCGTTGTCGCTCTCGCGCATCAGCCGCCCGAGCAGCGGCTCGAGCCGCGCCATCGCCTCGCCGTTCTCCTTCGCGTCGAGGTCGAGCTTCACCAACGCCAGGCTGGCGTCGACATCGTCCGGCGCCTTCTTCAGCCCCGCTTCGAAGCGGGCGCGCGCGGCCTGGTGGTCCCCCTGGGCGAGCAACCGGTTCCCTTGCTCGACCTCGGCGAGGAGGCTCGGCGCCATCGGGCCGACCGTCTCCTCCGACAGGCCGATGAACTGCTTCTCCAGCCCCGCCGCTTTCATCCCGAAGGCGATCGCCGCCCCGAAGCCGAAGCCGCCAACGTGCGCCATCACCGCGACGCCCTGCGCGTGCCCCCCGCTGAGCACCGCGGTGAGGACCTCGCTGCCGAACCAGAGCAGCCCGCAGACCCAGGCCGGCCAGTGCCAGACGCCCCGGAAGATCCGGAAGCCGACGAAGATGATGTAGAGCAGCGCGACTTTCCGGGTGGCGAAGCGCACCGCGAACGCGCCCATGCAGGCGGCGATCGCCCCCGACGCGCCCGCCATCGCCGCGTGCGAGCTCGGGTCGATGGCAAAGTGGGCGAGCGCCGCGAACAAGCCACCGACCAGATAGAAGGCGGCGAAGAGCTTGCGGCCCCAGCTGTCCTCCAGCAGCGGGCCGCAGAGGTAGAAGAAGAGCAGGTTGCCGATCAGGTGCAGCCACCCGAAGTGCAGGAACATGTGGGTCAGCCAGCCGATTTGCTTCCAGCCGCGCGCAGGGACGAGCGCGAGGTGGTGCAGCGGCCCCTGGGAAGCGCCGAGCAGCTTGTCGAAGCGCGCGTCGAGGTCGTGCTGCTCCTGCGCCACCACCTCGGGCGCGGGGGCGGTGTGGGTCTCGAGCCAGGTGGTGCGCTCCTTCGTCAGCGCGCGGCGCTCGCCGGGGTTCAGCTCGTCGAACAGGGACCTGGGCGGCGCGAGGTAGGGGTGCTCCTCGTAGTACTTCAGCACCTGGGTGACCTCGCTCTGGCTGAGCGGGGCGCGGGTCGGCAGCACCCAGGTGCCGAAGAATCCCACCACGCACAGCGCGAGGATCGCCAGGCACACCACCGGCACCCGGACCTCGTTGCCTTCGACGCCGATGGGGAGGAGAAAAAACATTTATCAACCGGTCAGCGACCGTGCACAGTCTGCCCCACATGATTGAAGACATCAGGGCCATCGTCAAAGAGCACGGACGGCTCCCCGTCGACGTCAGCACCCTCGCCGAGGACGCCGACCTCTACTCCGCCGGCCTCACGTCCCACGCGTCGGTCAGCCTGATGCTCGCGCTCGAGTCGAAGTTCGACCTCGAGTTCCCCGAGCGGATGCTGCGCCGGAAGTCCTTCGAGAGCCTCGGGGCGATCAAGGCCGCGATCGCCGAGTTGATCGCCGAGAAGGGCGCCGCGTGACCGCGCTCCAGCGGGCGCGCCAGGTCGGTTCGGAAGTCGCGGCGAAGCAGGCGGAGGACGTCGACCGCCAGGCCCGGTTTCCCACTGAGTCGTTCGCCGCGCTCAAGGCGGCGAAGCTGCTGGGGATCATGGTGCCGAAGGAGCTCGGCGGAGAGGGTGCGACGATCTCCGAGGTGAGCGAGGTCTGCCACGCCCTGGGGCAGTCCTGCGCCTCGACGGCGATGATCTACGCGATGCACCAAATTCAGGTCGCTTGCTTCGTGCGCCACGGCCTCGGCTCGACCTGGCACCGCGGCTTCCTCGGGCACGTCGCCACCGAGCAGCTGTTGATCGCCTCCGCCACCTCGGAGGCCGGCATCGGCGGCGACGTCCGCAGCAGCTCCTGCGCGGTCGAATTGAACGGCGAGCGCTTCAACGTGAAGAAGAACGCGACGGTGATCTCCTACGGCGCCAACGCCGACGCGATCCTCGTCACCGCCCGCCGCACCGCCGACTCGCCCCCCTCCGACCAGGTGATCTCGGTGGTACTCA
>JAYVRT010000565.1:0-1639 GCA_043776025.1 Archangiaceae bacterium
CACGACCGCCGCGCGCCGTAGCGCTGCACGAAGCCCCGCTGAGGAAAGACGAAGCGGAAGTAGAAGCGCAGCAGCGGATCTTCCAGCGAGAAGCGCAGGTGCCACCGCGCTGGGCGGGCGCCGGTCAGCGGCATCCGCCGGGCGACGTACCCCAGCTGCGCCAGCTGTTCGAGGTAGTAGTGAACACCCCGCTCAGGCACCCCGGCCTGGCGGGCGATCTCCCGGGCGGCGCCGGCGCCAGCCGCGATCGCCAGCAGCACCGCGTGGTACCCCTGCACGTCCCGCAGCTCCTCACGAAGAAGAAACTCGGGCTCGCGGAACAGCGGCGCGAACTCGTGGAGCAGCTGGGCCTCGACGTTCTGCTGCAGCGAAGCGCCAGCGGCGAAGGTGTTGAGGTACTGGGGCACCCCGCCGCAGACGAAGTAGCTGGTCGCCTGCTGCTCCAGCGACCAGCCGCGGTGCAGCAAGCAGGCCTGGGCGAAGTCGAACGGCTGGAGCTGAATCTGGGCGGTGCGGCGGCCGAACAGCGGGCTCTTCGCCCCCAGCACCTCGCGTTCCATGAACCCGATGAAGCTGCCGCACAGCACCAGCATCACCTTGCCGGAGCGCTTCCACCGGCGATCCCACAGCTCCTGCAGCAGCGAGGGCAGCTCGGGGGAAGCCTCGGCGCTCCATTGGAACTCGTCGAACGCGAGCACCAACTTCTTCGGCGACTTCCAGCGCTCCTCGACCCGGGCGATGGCGCTGCGCCAATCGGTGGCGGGAAGCTCGGCCAGCAGCGGCTCGCGCAGCAGCCGCGACGCCTCCTCGAGGAACTCGCGAATCTGGAGCCCCGCTGGGGCCTGCTTCCCGACGTGGTACAGCCCGGGGTGGCGCTGAAGAAACTGGAGGATCAGCTCGCTCTTCCCGATCCGCCGGCGGCCATAGATCGGCACAAAGGCCCCGCCGGGCAAACACCACTGACTCTCGAGCAGGGACAGTTCCTGTTGGCGGCCGACGAAGGTCATCGGCCGCAGCAGACGTTGTCACGTTACGACTTGTCAAGTTACGACATGACAAGTCAGCCTGGGTCGCGAAGCCGCCGCCAGACGCCGTACTTGCCGATCGCGTAGAGCGCGCGGACGCCGTCCTTCCAGGTGATCTTCTTTCCTTCCTCGTAGGTGCGGCCGAAGTAGTTGATCGGCACCTCGAAGACGCGGACGTTGGCGCGCCCGACCTTCGCGGTCAGCTCGGGCTCGATCCCGAAGCGGTTCTCCTCGAGACGGAAGGTCTGGAGCACCTCGCGGCGGAACGCCTTGTAGCAAGTCTCCATGTCGGTGAGGTTGAGGCCGCTGGTCATGTTCGACAGCAGCGTCAGGCTCTGGTTCATCACCGCGTGCCAGAAATAGAGGACCCGCCGGGTGTCCCCAGTGAAGCGGCTGCCGAAGACGACGTCGGCTTGCCCGTCGCGGATTGGCTGGATCACCTTGAGGATGTCGCGCGGGTCGTACTCGAGATCCGCGTCCTGGATGATCACGATCTCCCCGGTCGATTCCTCGAAGCCGCGGCGGATCGCCGCCCCCTTGCCGGCGTTGCCCGTCTGCAGCAACACCTTGAGCATGTTGACGTTGCGCGGGGCGGCTCCCTCGAGCGCTCCGAG
>JAYVRT010000566.1:0-5208 GCA_043776025.1 Archangiaceae bacterium
GCGCGCGGTGGAGCCGGGACTTCAACGACCCCACCGGCACGCCCTCGACCTCCGCCACCGCTTCGAGCGGCTGCCCGTGCACCTGGGTGAGGACGAACACCCGGCGCTGGGCCTCTGGAAGGCGCTGCACCGCTGCCTCGAGCGCGGCGTCGAGCTGTTGGGCGTGCACCGCCGCCTCGGGACCTGGGTCGGGGGTGGCGACCTCGAGCCCGTCGTCGAGCGGCGCCAGCTGCAGGTGCCGCCGCTTCTTCTCGTCGAGGAGCCAGCGGTGGGCGACGGTGAAGACCCAGGTGGTGAGGATCGCCGGCCCGTCGGGGGTGAAGCGGGAGACGACGCCGAGGAGCTTCTCGAGCAGCTCCTGGGTGAGGTCGTCGGCGTCGCCGCCCGGGCCCGCCCGCCGGACGAACGCGTGCATCACCGGGGCGTAGCGGCGCAGGAAGATGTCCTGGGCGCCGCGGTCACCCCGTCGCAGTCGCTCGACGGTGAGTCGGTCCAACTCCATGGGTTTGAAGTGTCACACGAACGACGCGGAAGAAGGTTCCATCGATTCGTTGCGAGGACGCCGGCTCAGCGAATCAGGGCGTCAGACCAGAGCCGACGGAGAAACTCGGCGTAGGGGAGCACTTCCCCATGCTCGGTCTTCAACGGCCGGGGGCCGGAGAAGACACCGACGCAGGTGACTCCGGGAAGTTCTTCCGACAGGCGGCGGAACCCGGAGTTGAAAGAGGTGCGCCAATGCGCGGCGCTCTTGAACTCCAGCGCCACGAAGCCCCGCTCCGTCTCGAGGACGAGGTCGACCTCGACGGCATCGTGCGTTCGGAAGTAGGCCAGCGGGTAACTCTTGCCGCGGTACGACAGATAGGCCCGCAGCTCGTGCAACAAGTACGTCTCGAAGAGGACCCCAAACTCCTCGGGCGTCGGCGGGTACGCGAGGCGTCCCGACAGTGAACGGGCGACACCCGCGTCGAAGAAGTAGAACTTCGGGTGAGCCACCAACTTCGTCGCGCGCTTGAGCTTGAAGGCCGGTAGCCAGACGCCGAGCAAGGTATCGACAAGCACCTCGAAGAAGCCCTGCACCGTCTGACGGGCAATCTGCGCGTCCCGCGCGATGTTGGCCGTGTTGGTGACCTGGCCGTTCTGGCGCGCCGCGACGTCGAGGAACCGCGCGAAGCCGCCGATGTTCCGGGTCAGCGCCTCGGCCTGAACCTCCTCCTTCAGGTAGGTCTCGGTGTACGCCTCGAGGTACGCCTTCGGCCGGTCCATGCCGAAGACGCGCGGGAGCATCCCGAAGGGAATGCGATTCATAGCCGGCGCTTCGCCGACCTCGGCCGAGACGAGCGGAAAGAAGGCATGACGCAGGGCGCGCCCGCCGAGGAGGTTCGCACCGCCTCGCTTCAACTTTCGGGCGCTCGAGCCAGAGAGCAGAAACCTGCGCTTGGAGCCCTCCATCGCCCGGTGAACCTCGTCGAGGAGCGCGGGGACCTTCTGAACCTCGTCGATCACGATCCATCGACGAGGATCAACCGCGGCGAGTTCCTGCGCCAGCAACCCTGGTTCGCGTGCGAACCTCAGCGCCAGTGTGGTGTCGAGCAGATCGTAGGTGAGCGCGTCAGGAAGCACTTCGCGCAGCCAGGTCGACTTCCCCGTCGCCCGAGGCCCCAGCAGGAGCGCAGAATCCTTCGGTGCGGGCAAGACGCGTGGGAACACGGCCCGCGAAGAGTACAACATCGCCGGCATATTTGCCGGATATATGCCGGCGGTGTGTCAAGCAAGGAGTCGGGCGCTGACGCGGCGGCGCTGCGTGTCCGACGTGGGTCAGAGCACCGGACTGTCAGCCTGGGCCAGCCCCAGCCCGGCGACGAGAACGAAGCCGAGCGAAAACTCGGCGTGGAACAACGGGTCGTGGGTGAAGCCGAGCAGCACGAAGACGGTCAGACACCCCAGCGCCCCCAGCGCCACGGGCCGGCCGCGCCAGAAGTTCAACCCGAGCCACCCGAGCAGCACCACGAACAGCAGGCCACCGACGACTCCGCTCTCCGCGGCGATGCTGACGAACTGGTTGTGCGACTTGCCCTCGTGGTCGACGACCTGCGACGGCGCGCCGGCCTCGGCGAACATCCCGGGGTGAAAGCGGCCCGCCCCGACGCCGACCAGCGGGTGCGCCTTGACCGCGGCGATTCCGGTGGCGAGCAGCTCCGCGCGCTCGCCCGAGCCGGCAGCCGACCCCGCTGAGGCGAACCGTTCGCGCAGGTCGGGGATCAGCAGCACCGCCAGCGCCACCCCGGTCACCAGCGCCGCCGCGAGCCCCGCCGCCAACGCCCGCCGCTTCACGCTCAACAGCACCACCAGCGCGAGCCCTGCGACCAGCGCGACCAGCGCCGAGCGCGCGTAGGGGAAGATCGCCACGCTCACCAGCCCGATGACCGCCAGCGACAGCGCCACCGCCCGGTCGCGACCCGTGCTCCTCAGCCCCGACGCCAGCGCCAGCACTGTGCCCAGCGCGGTGAGGTTGGCGAACTTCAGCCGGTGAAACAGCAGCCCGCCGGCCATGAAGCGCCCTTCGGCGCTGGGCACCGCTTCGTAGACGCGGGCGAAGCGGATCCGGGTCCACTGCAGCCCGTCGAAGGCCGACAGTGGCGGCCAGAGCCCGAAGTGCTGCAGCCCGGCGACGACGCACGAGAGCGCCAGCGTGACTCCCGCGGCGATCGCGACCGCGCGGCGCTGCGCTGGCGTGGCGAGCCGGAACGCGCGCGCGGCGATCGGCAGCAGCAGCCAGTCGGAGAGCCGGGCGATGCCGGTCCCCGTCGGAGCCGCCCCGGCGAGGGTGGGCGCCAGCGCCGCCCAGAGCAGAAACGCCACCAGCGGCCAGCAGTGCTTGAAGTCCGCAGGCGTGCGCCGCTGCACCGCCACCGCCACCACCACCGCGGCGCAGACCCAGGCGCCCACGGTCGCGAGCAGCTCGTGCGTCTGCACCCCCACCGCCCACAGGCCGAGCGCCGCGCCCAGCCCCGGCACCGTGCGCGCCGGGGCGTTCACTTCAGGGCGCGCGGCCCGGCTCCAGGCTCGCCGCTGGTGACGAACTGCGAGCCCTTCGGGTACGAGCCAGGCCCGCCGTCCTGCTGGACCTCGGCGGGGAGCACCGGCCGCTCGAGGAGAAAGGCGTACTTCGAGAACGGCGAGAAGGCCTGAACCCCGGCCCAGACGACCCCGTCGGCGCCGAAGCGCCACGCCCCCTCGAGGAGGTAGACCCGCATGAACCGCGCCCAGCTCGAGGCGAGCAGCTTGAGCACACCGCCCTTCTTCCCCGCCGCCCGCGCCTGGCTCGCTTGAATCAAGCTGCGGTTGATCGCCTTGCGCAGCGCGGAGGCAAGGTCGGCGATCGGCTCGTGGTCGACGTGCCCCTCGCTGAGCACCCGCATCGACAGCCCGGCGAGGTCGAGCGGCGAGTGGGGATCGTCGGTCACCACCCAGCGGCACTTGTCGGCGCGGATCAGCCGCGGGTGTTGCGACCAGGTGTGGCCTTCGAGTCCAGGCGGCCAGGGCGTCTTCCACCGCAGGTAGAACCCGTCGGGCGCATCGGCCTTCGCGATCTCCCGCCGAATCTCCGCCGCCAGCTCCGGGGTGACGTACTCGTCGCCGTCCATCGTCAGCACCCACCGGCCGGCCGCCAGGCTCTTGCCGTACTCACGCTGCGCCGCGAAGGTGGTGTGCGGGTGCTGCACCGACTTCACCCCGCTCACCGACTGCAGCCACTCCCAGGTGCCATCGGTGGAGACGTCGTCGACGACGATGATCTCGTCACAGAAGGTGCGCAGCCGCTCGATCGTCTTCGGCAGCGTCCGCTTCTCGTTGAAGACCATGATCACCGCGCTCAGCTCGACGCCGGTGCTCACCTGGGTTCTCCAAAAGCCGCCACCAAGGCCTGACGTACCACAGGCACCGACTCCCGCCAGACGCTGATCCGCGTCAGCCCGTACGGCCCTCCGCCGTGCGCCTCGACGGTGACCGCGCCCCGGTAGCCTGCGTTCTTCACCCGCATCTTCGAGTCGGCGCCCAGCGAGCCCGCGGGGTAGGCGAAGAAATCGGCAGGCACCTTGAGCCGAGCGCGAATCGCGTCCCTCGACTGGGTCAGCTCGGCGGTCTGCTTCGCCGCGTCGAGCGTGGCGAAGCGGGTGTGGCTCACCGAATGGGACTCGATGACGAAGACCCCGCTGCGGCTGAGCTCCGCCAGCTCGGGCCAGGTGAGCGCGGGGTGCTCGCCCGTCTCATCGGTGAAGCGCTGCCGCTGCTCGACGGAGTTCGCCGTCCAGGAGGTGACGACGAAGAGCTCGCCGACCGCATGGTGTTGCTTGAGCACCGGCGCGGCGCTGGTGAGCAGGCTCGCCCGCGCATCGTCGAAGGTCAGCACCACCGCCCGCTTCGGCAGCGGCGTCCCCTTCTCGCGCGCGTCGAACAATTGGGCCAGCGTCACGGGCGTCGCGTGGAACTCCTCGAGCAGCGACAGCTCGGCGTCGAGCTCGGCGGCGGTCACGTCGCGGGGGTCGCCGTTGTCTTCGCCCACCGCGTGCCAGAGGAAGATCGGCACCTCGCCCGTGCGGGTGCAGGCCGTCAGGCCCAGCAGCAACAACAGCGCGACGCGAGACCCGCCCATTGCGGCGAAAACCACCACAGCCGTGCCAGACTGTCGACCGTGCTGCTGACGATGTCGCTCTGTGCTGTCCTGGGTGCCGCCCCGCAGGGCAAGGTGGTGATCGTCTCGGCGCTCGAGGCCCAGGGCTCGACCGCGGCGCAGCTGGCGACGGTGCGCGACGCGGTGCTCGCCGAGCTCAAGGCCCAGGGGTACGACGCGCGCGCCGCCGAGCTGGGAACGCCGCGGGGCGCCGCCGGCCGCGTCGATGGCGCGTTGATCCTCGTCGGCGACACGTTCGAGGTGGCGCTCAAGCTCCTCGACCTGTCCACGGCCCGGATCCTCTCCGCCACCCATGTGCGCTGCGGTACGCCGGCGAAGCTCGCTGAGGCCGCCCACGAAGCCGCGGCCCAGCTCGCCAGCGAGAGCCGCGAGGCCTGGGGCGTGCGGGCGAAGTTCAAGGCGAAGTAGCGCACACCCCACCGGGCGGGTCGCCGGCGACCTGTCCGTCGTTTCTGACCCAGGGCGACCGTCTGATCCAAGGCGCTTGGAGGTGGCCCTCGACCTGCACGGATGTCGGC
>JAYVRT010000567.1:0-1636 GCA_043776025.1 Archangiaceae bacterium
CGAAGGGGCCATGGGGCGCGCAGCCTAATCAGGCCGCGACGCGGAGGATCAGCTTCCCGAAGTTCTCGCCCGAGAACAGCTTGAGCAGCGCCTCGGGGAAGTGCTCGAGGCCGTCGACGAAGTCTTCGCGGGAGGTGAACTTTCCCTCTGCCATCCACTGGGCGATCTCCTTCACCGCCACCGGGTAACGGTCGGCGTAGTCGAAGACCACCATCCCTTCCATCCGCGCGCGGTTGACCAGCAGCGACATGTAGTTCGCCGGGCCCTTCACCCCGGTGGTGCTGTTGTACTGGGACACCGCGCCGCAGATCACGATCCGGGCCTTGCGGTTGATGCGGGTGAGCACGGTGTCGAGGATCTCGCCGCCGACGTTGTCGAAGTAGACGTCGACGCCCTTGGGACAGTGGGCCTTGAGGCCGTCCTTGAGGTCACCGGCGCGGTAGTCGATGCAGGCGTCGAAGCCGAGCTGCTTCACCACGAACTCGCACTTCCCGGGGCCGCCGGCGATCCCCACCGCGCGGCAGCCCTTGAGCTTCGCCACCTGGCCCACCATCTGCCCGACCGCTCCGGCCGCGCCGGAGACCACCACCGTCTCGCCCGGCTTCGGCTGGCCGACGTCCAGCAGGCCGAAGTAGCCCGTCATCCCCGGCATCCCGAGGGGGTTGAGCCACTTCTCCATCGGCGCGATCGACAGGTCGATCTTCGCTGCTCCGACTTGCGCCGCGTTGGCCGCTTCGACCAGCCGGTACTCCTGGACTCCGAAGCCACCGCTGACCGCCGCGCCCACCGGGAACTGCGGGTGGCTCGAGGCGACGACCGTGCCGACCCCGCCCGCGCGCATCACGTCGCCGATCGCCACCGGGGGGATGTAGCTCTTGCCCTCGTTCATCCAGCCGCGCATCGCCGGGTCGAGCGACAGCATCGAGGTCTTCACCACGAACGCCATCTCTCCCGGCGTGGGAATCGGCTCCTCGGTGAAGCTCCAGTCGGTGCGCTTCGGAAGGCCGACGGGCCGGGCTGCGAGGCGGACTTGATGGTTCACGTTCACCGGCTGCTTCATAGGCGATTTTGGACCCTTCGGCCGTGCACAACGGCGGCGGCCGCGCCCGTCGCTCACGCCACCGGAGGGATCGCCGGTGGCGCGGGAGGGGCCTTGCTCGGAGCGCTTCGCCACAGGCCGGCGGTGCTGAACGCGGTCCAGCCCCACTTGAGCCAACGAAGCAGCGCCAGCGCGAGCCACAGCGACCAGGCGAGCATCGCTCCCCGGTAGACGAGCATCGGCACCGAGATCACTGTGCCCTGGGGGAACAGATCGGTGGTGCGGTCGGCGAACCAGCGCAGCGACGAAGGGGTCGAGCCGTTGCCGGTGACCTGCATCTCCGGCTGGCCCAGCAGGCCCTGGTAGATGCTCGCGAAGAGCACGCCGATCGCCGCCAGCGTCCAGCCGGCGATCAGCAGTTGGCGCAGATCGAACCAGGCGACGCTGAGCTCCGGGTTGCGCTCGCGCCAGCCGAGCACCAGCAGCCAGCCGATCACCACCGCCGCGGCCGGAATTGGGACCTGCGAGAGCCCGAGCGTCAGCAGCACCCACTGCAGCGTCTTCAGCGGCGTCAGCTTCGTGCGGCCCAGCCCAATC
>JAYVRT010000568.1:0-1635 GCA_043776025.1 Archangiaceae bacterium
AACCACGAGCTGGGCCCGCAGAAGAGCTTCAACCGGATCATCACCTGGGAGCAGGGCGACTTCGAGCTGCGGCCGCCGGATCCCCAGGAGTTCATGGTCGAGCTCGACACCTCGACCGAGGCGCTGCTGATGGACGCGCTGCGCCAGCTGGACGAGATGAAGCGGATCCAGTCGCAGCTGCCGGCGATCACCTCGTCGCTGACGCTGACGATGCCGATGCAGGTGAACCTGCGGGATCTGAAGCCGGAAGAGCTCGACGTGCTCCAGTTGGTGCACAACTACGGCAGCTTCAACGGCGTGCTCGATCACAGTCCCCAGGACGACCTGCAGGTGGCGGAGGTCGTCGCCGACCTGATCAAGCGGGACTACGTCCGTGGCGGCTGACGGGGGCGCGGTTCCTCCGCTCACCTCGCTGTCGGCCTGCGCGGGGTGCGCGGCGAAGCTTCGCCCCGACCTGCTCGCCGAGGTGCTGGCCGGCCTGCCGAAGGCGAAGAAGTCGAAGCACGTGCTCGTCGGCTTCGAGACGAGCGACGACGCGGCGGTCTACCGGCTCTCCCCGACGCTGGCGGTGGTGGAGACGGTGGACTTCTTCCCCCCGGTGCTCGACGACGCCTACGCCTACGGGCAGATCGCGGCGGCGAACGCGATGAGCGACATCTGGGCGATGGGGGCGAAGCCGATCTTCGCGCTCAACATCGTCGCCTTCCCCAAGGATCTGCCGACCTCGGTGCTGCAGAAGATCCTCGCGGGCGGAGCGGACAAGGCCCGCGAAGCGGGGATCCCGATCCTCGGGGGGCACTCGATTCAGTCGGCCGAGCCGAAGTACGGGATGGCGGTCACCGGCATCGTTCACCCGAAGAAGGTGCTCACCAACGCCGGCGGCAAGGCGGGCGATCGGCTGATCCTCACCAAGCCAATCGGCACCGGCATCGCCACCACCGCGCTCAAGCGGGGCGTGGCCAACCGCGATCTGATCGGCCGCGTCACCCGGCAGATGGCGGAGCTCAACAAGCGGGCGGGCGAGGTGTTCGTCTCGGGCAAGTTCAAGGTCAACGCGCTCACCGACGTCACCGGCTTCGGGCTGCTCGGCCACCTGCTGGAGATCGTCCGCGGGGCGAAGCTGCGGGCCCGGGTGCAGCTGGAGCACGTGCCGATCATCGAGGGCGTGCCGGAGCTGGCGGAGCAAGAGGTGGTGCCCGGCGGGACGCGGACCAACCTCGCCCACGTCGCCAGGTGGGTGAAGTTCGACGACGCGATGCCGCTGCACGTGCAGTGGGTGCTCGCCGACGCCCAGACCAACGGCGGGCTGCTCGCCGCGGTGCCGAAGAAGGACGAGCACAGGGCGGTTGCGGCGCTGCTCAAGGCCGGCGTGTTCGCGGCGGTGATCGGCGAGCTGCTGCCCGGCAAGCCCGGCATCGACGTCGTCTAGTGGCCCTGCTGTCCGCCACCGAGGTGGCCTGTCCTGCGTGCGGGAAGAGCACCTCGGTGCAGCTGGTGCGCAGCCTCAACGCCCAGACCGACGCGGGGCTGAAGGCGAAGCTGTTGGCGGGAGAGCTCAACGTGCTCGCCTGCGCCTGCGGCAAGCGCACGCCCCTGGCGGCGGACCTGGTGTTTCACGATCCGGTCACGGGGTTC
>JAYVRT010000569.1:0-5184 GCA_043776025.1 Archangiaceae bacterium
CCACCTCGGACAGCTGACGGTCGATAAGGCCGACGCGCTGTTGCCCCGCGACGCCTGGGCGCTCGCGCGCATGTTCCCGGTGCTGCGCCGCGTGCCCTCGGTAGCGCGTGCCCCGGTGCGTGAGGTCCGCGAACCCCACGAGCTGCGCCGCCGCGCCGCCGCGGCGCTCAGAGAGCTCTTCGGGCGGATCTCCGATCGCGCTCCACTGGTCATCTTCATCGACGACCTCCAGTGGAGCGACGACGACTCCGGCGCCCTGCTCGAGGAGCTGCTCCGCGCGCCCGACGCGCCGGCGATGCTGTTGATCGTCACCTCGCGCCTCGCCACCGACCCCGCGCCTGGCCGTGGGCGGGCGCCGATCGAGCTCGAGCTGCAGCCACTGAGCCCTGCCGACGCGCTCGATCTGGCGCAGCGGGTCCTCGCGGAGGAGACGCTGGGGCGGGCCGAGCAGGTCGCGCGCGAGTCGGGCGGAAACCCGGCGCTGCTGCAGCAGCTCGCCGCGTTCGGCGCGCAGACGCGGCTCGACGAAGTGGTGCTCACCCGCGCGGCGCAGCTGCCCGTGGCGTCTCGCCGGGTGCTCGAGGCGGTCTGCGTCGCCGGCCGGCCTGTCGACGCCCGCGTCGCCGCGAAGGCGGTCGGCCTGGAGGAAGACGACGCGCCGATCCGTGAGCTGAAGGGCGCGCGCCTGATCCGCGCCACCCCCGCGGGAGATCGCGAGCGGCTCGAGGCGTGGCACGAGCGGATCCGGCAGACAGTGGTAGCGAGCCTCTCCGCCGAGCAGCAGCGGGCGCTCCACCTCAAGCTGGCCGAAGCGCTCGCGGTGATCGCGCCCGATGATCTCGACGCCTACGCAACCCACCTGAAGGACGCGGGGGAGACCGCGGCGGCGGCGAAGGCCACGGCCCGCGCCGCGAAGGTCGCCGCGGAGCAGCTCGCCTTCGATCGCGCCGCCACGCTGTACGGGCAGGCGGTGGCGCTGCTGCCGCCGGAGGCTGCCCAGCGGCACACCCTGAGCGTCAGCCTCGCCGACGCGCTCTCCGACGCGGGCCGGGGCGGGGAAGCGGCCACTGCGTACGCGTCGGCACTGACCTCGGCGAGCCCCGCCGAGGCGCTGGAGCTCAAGCGCCGCCGCGCCGAGCAACTGCTTCGCAGCGGCCACGTCGACGACGGGATGCAGGCGCTGCGGCAGGTGCTCGAGGAGGTGGGGATGACGCTCGCGCCCGAGCCGTGGCGCGCGTTCGTCGCGCTGGGCTACCGGCGCGCCCACCTCGCGGTGCGGGGCCTCGACTTCACCGAGACCTCCCAGTCGGCGGCGGACCCAGTGCTGCTGAAGAAGATCGACGTCTGCTGGTCGGTGTCGATCGGCCTGGCGATGATCGACACCCTCCGGGGCGCGAGCTTCCAGACCCGCGGGCTGATCCTCGCGCTCGACGCCGGCGAGCCGTACCGCCTCGCGCGGGCGCTGACCGCCGAGGCCAGCTTCGTCGCCACCATCGGCCACCGCGCCGAGGCCCGGGCGGCGAACCTGATCAAGCAGTCCCAGCGGCTGGCGCTCAAGGTCGGCGACCCCCGGGTCACGGGGCTGATCGAGTTCTGCCGGGGGCAGACCCGGTTCCTCATCGGGCGGTGGCGCGAGTCGCTCACCCACCACACCGAGGCCGAGCGCCTCTTCCGCGAGGCCGGCGCCGCGGTGACCTGGGAAGCGGCGAGCGCACGGGTCTTCGAGCTGTGGTCGCTGTTCTACCTGGGAGAGTTCAAGGAGCTGGCGAAGCGGCAGCCGGCGCTGCTCGACGAGGCCCGGCAGCGGGGCGACCTCTACACCACCGCCAGTCTGCAGACGGGCCTGGCGATCGTCTCCGCGCTCGCCGCCGATGAGCCCGACCGCGGGCGGCAGAACGTCCGCGAGATGCTCGCCAAGTGGTCCACCGGCAGCTACCAGTTCCAGCACTATTGGGCGCTGCTCGCCGAGGGGCTGATCGATCTCTACCGCGGGGACGGCGAGGCCTGCTGGCACCGGCTCAACGACGGCCTGCCGAAGGTGAAGTCGGCGGGCTTCCTCCGGATCCAGAACGTGCGCATCGAGGCGCGCTTCCTCCGGGCGCAAGGGGCGCTCGCCACCGGCCGCCTGGGCCTGGCGCTCGCCGACGCCGAGCGCGTCGAGGGCGACGGGGTCAGCTGGGCCCGGGCGCTGTCGCTGTCGGTCCGCAGCGGCGTCGCCGCCGCCCGAGGGATGAAGCCGCGGGCGATCGAGCTGGCCCTCCGGGCGATCGAGCTGTTCGAGGCCAACGAGATGGCGATGTTCGCCGCGGCGAACCGGGTGCGGCTGGGAGAGCTCGAAGGCGGGGAAATCGGCGCGGCGCGGGTCAAGGCCGGCCACGCCGCGATGCTCGCCCAGGGAGTGAAGGATCCGATCGCGATGACCCGCACGCTGGCGACGCGGCCGCTGGGTCCACTGTAGCGCGAGTCAGCGCGGTGGGGGCGCCACCAGGTCGACCCGGACCGTGCCCCTCGGCGGGACGACCACCGACGTCGCTGGCCCACGCCCCGCGGCGCTCTCGACGACGACGTCGCATCGGCCAGCGCCGACGCCTGCGAGGGTGAAGGTTCCGTTGGTGTCCGTCACTGCGTTGGTGAACGTGGGGCAGGCGAGGGCGTTGACGTAGATCGTGCCGCGCGGCGGTTTCCCGTCGGCGCCCCTCACCGTTCCGGTGATCGTCGACTCCGGTTCGAGCCGCACCGCCACCGAGCGCTGGTCGGCCGCGACCTTGATGATCGCGCCAGCATGCTCGCTCGCTCCGAACTGAACCGACACTTCTCCCTCGGGAACGGTGAGGAGCTTCTTCCCAGCGGGGCCAGGGGATGACGACAGCAACGCCGCCCCCAGCTTCCCCCAACCGTCGAGACGCGCCCCGGTGACGGCGTCGGAGAGCTCCACGGTCAGTGTCCTGCCTGCCTCGAAGGTCAATGTGCCCAGGGCCAGGTCTTCCCGCGGAGAGAGGGTGACGTTCTTCACGACCGGAGCATGGCCTTCGATCACCAGCGCAAGCGGTCCGGAGCCTGCGAGTCCGATCTCGAGGGAAAGATGTCCTCCGGGCGTCGGCAGCATCAGCAGACCCAGGCGCACCTGGACCACTGGTTTTGCGTCGCTGGTCACGAGGTCGGCGGTGATGAAGCGGGGTCGGATCATCGTCAGCACCACGTCTTCACTGCCGGCTTCGACGAGCACGTGGGAGGTCGGGTCTTCCCGCATCCCCTGGCCCTCGCCCACCAGCCGGCCGGCGCCCTCCATCGCTTCCAGCGCGAAGGCTCCCGTCGCGTCCGTCACTGCCTTCAGACCCTGGATCCCCTGTCGGGACCGGCCCTCGAACGACCGGTAAAGGAAAAGCGCCATGCCCAGATCGAGGTGCTCCGACGCGAAGGACCGTTGGTCGAAGATCACCTTCACCGCGATCCCCGGCAGCGGAGTTCCCTTCTCGTCCACCACCTTGCCGCGAACCGCCTTGACCGGCGCGAGCACCAATTCGAGGAAGGCGCCGACGCCGTCCGAGACCTGCAGCTGGGCCACTGCGTGCCGCGACGGAACGCGGCCCCCAGGCCGGTCGGAGGTCGTGGCGAACTGGGTCGCCTCGACCCGAAATCTCCCTTCGGTCAGGCCCTGGGCGGTGAAGGCTCCGTCGCGGTCGGTCTCGGTGTGGATCGTTGGCTGATGGTCCAGCCCTTCGAAGCGGACCCTGATCTTCGGCGCTGGGGTTCGGTCCGGGTTGAGCACCCGCCCGCTGACCCCGCTGCCCCGTTGCAACACCACCTTCAAGCCAGCCCGGGGCGAGCGGGTCTCGACGAGCGCGCTGACGAAGCCCCCGGCCGAGACTCGAAGTGTGACCGGGCCCGGCGGGGTCTGGATCGTGAAGTTGCCCAGGCGGTCGGACGGCTCGACCTCTTGTCCGCCGACGAGTTCGTTCTCGTCGCCCGGGGTCATGTCGTCGGCATCGACGCTCGCGCCCTCGATGGGCTGGCCGCTGGAGTCCTCGACCCTGCCGGTGACCTCGGCCCCGGGGCGCAGGACGATCTTCTGTTCCCACGACTCCTTCTCCGCGAGGACGCGGGTGTAGCTCGCCCCGAGGTACCCGGGCGCGCCGGCCTGAAGCTCGATGGCGCCGGGGACGGTCGGCTGATCGAAGCGAGCACGCCCGTCGAGCGGCACCGGGACGGTGGTCACCACGCCCCCCTCGGGTGGAGATTGCATCGCCTCCAAATGCGCCGAGCGGATCGGAGTACCGGCCGCGTCAACGATGCTGCCGCTGATCCGGGCGTCCTCGAGAAGGGCCTGAACGTTGCCGGCGTCGGCAATCTCGAGCGCACCGCGGTTCAGGGCGAAAGTGAGGCGCCTGACCCCGGCACGCGCGTCCACGCTGAAGTTGTTTCCCACCAGCGGGCCGAGCACATAGTCGCCGTTGGCCGCCGTGGTTCCAGTGGCGCAACCCTCGTCCTCTTCGGGCTCATCGTCATCCGCGAACGTGTCGACCTTCGCGCGCAGCTGCGCGCCGCCCACCGGCGACCCACCGGCCGTGGTGAGTTGGCCCCGAAGCAGGGTCCCTCTCTCGAGGTGAACCTCCCGGATGATCACCGTCGCCGGATCATCCGGGTCACCCAGCGCCACCGGGCGGCCGATCTCCGTGCGTCCGATCGCGAAGCCGGGGGCGAAGATCCGCACCCGGGTGTTGGCCGGGGCGCGCAAGGAGGCGGAGCCGGTCGCGTCGGTGCGGATCGCATCGACGAACCGATGCCCCGCGACCGCGATTACCGCGGCGCCGGCGATCGGCGTGCGGGCCTGGTCGAGCACCACCACCCCCTCGGTGAGGTCTCGATCGAGCGTGAGGAGGAGCTCCGCCTCGCCCGGCTTCGTCTCCGCCGCCGCGAAGGCGTGCAGGTCCGTCGCGCGCACGGCCATCGGCGCATCCGGGAGTCCCTCGATCACGAAGCGCCCGTCGGCGGCGGTGGTGGCCTTGCCCAAGGACACGAAGGCCTCGGTGACGCGCGCGAGCGCCGGCTCGAGCGCCGCACCACAGCTGCAGCCGTCGACCAACCCCGCACAGTCCGCGGGGAGGTCCACCGTCGCCGCCAGCCGGACATCGACGAACACTCCGCCCTGAGGCTTCCCGTCGCGACCGTGAACCCGCCCGGAGA
>JAYVRT010000570.1:0-5184 GCA_043776025.1 Archangiaceae bacterium
CCTCGGCCATTCCGCCGGTGCCGATCCGCGCCAGCACCGTGTACTTGCCGAACTGGTTGGGGCCGGGCGCAGTGCTCAAAAAGCCCCGCCGAGTCCGCCGTGGACGCTGTGAAACATCGGGAAGTCGTTCATCCAGGAGAACTGGTACTCGGCCTTGAGGTACGTGCCGTAGGCGAGCTCCACCTGAACGGCCTGCGTGTAGCGGAGGATCCAGCTGTCGGGAGAGAGCCGGGCATCGGACTCCGGCAGCGGAATCCCTACCCGCCGCAGCGCGTCGGCCCGGTAGACGAGGATCAAGCGCTTCAGCAACGGGTGCTCGACCTCGAGGTACGCGCCGCCCTTCTCGATGTACGGATCGAGCACCTGGTAGCGGTAGCCCGCGGCGCGGGGGTCGATGTTGAGACGCAGAAACGCCACCTCGGCGCGAATCGTCACCGAGCCGAGCTGGGTCGTCGCGTCGATTCCCAGCGCGGTGTAGTCGCGGGTGTGGTTCGGGTCGTAGCGCCCGTGCATCGCGGAGAGCCCGAAGGTGGCGGAGCGCAGGGTGGAAGATGGATCCTGAGCGGTGTAGCTGAGCTTGGTCCGCCCGCCCCACGAGGGGAACCGGTTGTTGTCGGTGTAGAAGGGCGTTCGCATCGACTGGTAGTCGAAGTCATTATTGCCCTTGAAGCCGGCGACACCGTACGCGCCGTACCAGAGCGCAAGGCTCTCTGAGAGCGGGAACTGGCCGTAGACCACCACGCCGGTGTCGACGTACGGCTGGGGCACCACGCCAAGGTTGAAGCCCGACTTCTGGTAGTACGACATCCGCCCCATCTCGAAGATCAGCGGGTTGCTCACCGTGTGGCGCGAGGTCGGCTCATAGCGCAGCGCGAAGTCTCCAAAGGGGACTCCGATTCGTCCCGCCTGGAAGTTGAGCTGCTCAAACGGCGTGAAGTCGACGTGCGCGCGGTCCACCTCGAGGCCATGGCAGCCAAAGCAGATCCGTCCGGAGAACGAGAGCTTCTCGTGGGCCTCGGCCTCGATCTTGATCGCCATCTCGGGTGTTACCCCGGCGATCGACGCTGCCTGCGCGCGCTCGGAGCTCAGCGCCCAGTAGTCGAAGTAGGCCGAGCCCGACGCCTTCACTTCGGCGGGCTGGGTGACGGTGGAGAAGAGCAGGGCGCAGACGAAGAGCAGCCGGGCGCGGTCAGTCATTGGGAGCTCCGCGCGCGACCCACGCTTCGATCGCGGCGATCGTGGCCAAGTCGAGCGGCGGGGCGTTCAGCGGCATCCGCGTCGCGAGCCCCCCCACGGTCTGTTCGGTGCCGCGCAGCTTCTGAATCAGGTAGCTGTTGGCCGGATCGCCGGGGATGACGCGCTTGGTGGGGATCTGCACCGCCGAAACGTTCACCAACTCTGCGTAGCTCCGGCCAACCTCGAGCGACATCGGCGCATCGCGCGGCGGCTGGCCCTCATGGCACGAGGCGCCGAGGCAGGTGCGGGTGAAGACCTGGCTCTGGATCTCGCTGAAGGGCACCATCCCATTGGTGATGATCATTCCCGCGTCGATCCGATCGCCAACCCGGGGGCCTGGCCAACACGCCCCGAGCAGGCAGACCGCCATCAGGCCAGGCCCGAATAGGAGATTTCGCATTGTAAGAGGGGGACAATTGGGTTCCCGTGGACCTTAAAAGTCAAGGAACCCAATCGGCTAGACTCGAGCGTTTCCCGGAGTAGCGCCACGCCCTCTCGAGTCTACGTCTTTGCTGCGATCCTAATGAGCGGCGCGACCGCTGCCGCCCATGTCAACGGCGCGGCGTCCACGATGTGGGGCGGCTTCAACACGGTGGGCTGCAACAACTGCCATTCGGGCGGCATCGCACCCACCGTCGGCTTTCGAGATCCGGGCGACTTGCCGATCAGCACGCTCACCCTCGCTCGCGGTTCGAGCGTGGTGCTCACGTTTCGGGTAACGAACTTCGGGCCGACGCAGGTCTCCGCCGGCTTCAACGTCGCCGCCACCTCATCCTCCGGGACCCTTGCGGTGGCAGGCGACGTCGGGGTGCGGGCCCTTTCCGGCACCGGCAGTCGCAACGAGGTGACCCACGTCTCCCCGCGGGCCTTCGACGGGAGCGCCAACGCCGACTTTCAGTTCGCTGTCACCGCCGCGGGCTCGGCCACCTGTGGCTCGCAGGTCGTGCTCCACGGCTGGGGTAACGCGGTCAACCTCAACGGGAACGAGAACGGCGATCGCCCGACCCGCGCGCTGCTCACCATCACCATCCCCTGCCCAGCCGGGGGCTCCTGCGTCGCCAGCGGCGACTGCGTCAGCGGCTTCTGCGTCGATGGCTTCTGCTGCGACTCCGCCTGTGGGCTCAACTGCGACGCCTGCTCGCTGGCGCTCAACGGAGTCGCCAACGGCACCTGTGTGACCTCGATGCTCGGAGCGCGGGGAGCGCCGACCAGCTGCGCTCCCTACGCCTGCGACGGCGCCTCAACCTCGTGTGCGACGAGCTGCGCCCTCCCGAGCCAGTGCGCCGTCGGCTACACCTGCACCCTCAATGTCTGCGTTCCGAAGAAGCCGCTCGGGGCGGGGTGTGGCGGCGCGAGCGAGTGCGCCTCGAACTTCTGCGCCGATGGGGTCTGCTGCAGCGCTGCGTGCGGCGGCGCGTGTGACGCCTGCACCGTGGCGCTGGGCGCGACGGCGAATGGGACGTGCACCGTGCTGCCCAACGGGTCGCCCGGGGTTCCGAGCTGTTCCCCCTTCGTCTGCTCGGGCGCCGCCGGTTGCCCGGCCTCCTGCGCGCTCGACACCCAGTGCCTCGCCGGCCGGTATTGCTCCGCAGGGGCCTGCCTGCCGAAGAAGGCCCAGGGCGCGGCCTGCGGAGGAAACAACGAATGCACCAACGGCTCCTGCGCCAACGGTTTCTGCTGCAGCAGCGCCTGCTCTGGCAGCTGCGACGTCTGCGCGGTGGCGCTCGGCGCGACGGCGAACGGGATCTGCACCCTGGTCAGCGGCGCCGGCAGCCCCAGCTGCGCGCCTTTCGTCTGCCTCGGGAGCACCGCCGGGTGTCCGGCGAACTGCCTGTCGGATACCGGCTGCGCCGCGGGAAACTGGTGCTCGGGTGGCGTCTGCATCCCCAAGAGTCCCACCGGGTCCGGCTGTTCCGGAGCCAACCAGTGCGCGTCGGGGTTCTGCGCCAACTTGACCTGCTGTGGAAGCGCCTGCGTCGGCGGCTGTGAGGCGTGCAACCTCGGGGGCACGGTCGGCACCTGCACCCAGCTCGCCAGCGGGATTCAGTCGCCGGCGTGCGGCCCCTACCTCTGCCAGGGCGCGAGCACCTGCCCGGCGACCTGCACGCTCTCCACCCAGTGCGGCACGGGCACCAGCTGCCTCGGTGGCTTTTGCGTCGGACCACAGGCCAACGGCGCTTCGTGCACGCTCGGGTCGCAGTGCGCCTCGGCCAACTGTGTCGACGGCTTCTGCTGCAACTCTGCGTGCGGCGGCGCCTGCGACGCGTGCTCGGTGGCGGCCGGCGCGGCGGCGAACGGGACCTGCGGGCTGGTCTCGGGAGCGGGCCTTCCCTCGTGCGGCCCCTACCTGTGCCGGGGTGTGGGCGCGGGCTGTCCGGTGAATTGCACCACCAACGCCCAGTGCGTCGCGGGGCGGATTTGCGTCGGCAACGCCTGTGTCACGCCCAAGGCGAACGGCCAGGCCTGCTTGCTCGCGACCGAGTGCCAGTCGGGCGCTTGCGCCAACGGCTTCTGCTGCGACTCGGCCTGCTCGGGGAGCTGCGACGTGTGCGCGCAGTCGTTGGGAGCGCCGGCCAACGGCACCTGCGGGGTCGTCCTCGGCTCGGCGGGGACGCCCTCGTGTGGCGCGTACGTCTGTGGTGCCGGCGCGAGCTGCCCCACCTCGTGTGCGACCACCACCGAGTGTGCCGCGGGGCGCTTCTGCTCGGGCAACGCCTGCGTCCCGCTGCTGGCCACGGGAGGCGCCTGCGCCGCGGCGTCCGACTGCAGCTCGGGGTTCTGCGCCGACGGCCGCTGCTGCAACTCGGCCTGCTCAGGAAGCTGCGACGTCTGCTCCGCCGCGCTCGGCGCCACCTCGAACGGTACCTGCACGGTGAAGGCTGGCACGCCCGGCACGCCGTCCTGCGCGCCCTTTGTCTGCGGCGCCGCGGCGAGCTGCCCGATTGCGTGCGCGACCGCGTCCGACTGCGCCACGGGAAACTTCTGCAAGAACGGCAGCTGCGCGCCGAAGGAACCGACGGGAAATGCTTGTGCGTCGGCGAGCGCGTGCGCTTCGGGGTTCTGCATTGACGGCTACTGCTGCGATCGCGGCTGCAACGGTCAGTGCGAGGCCTGCAATCGTCCCAGCAAGGAAGGGACCTGCGGACCTTCGACCGGGGCGCCCATCGGCTCTCGGGTCGCGTGCTCGGGTGACGGTGGGGTGTGCACCGGGAAGTGCGACGGCATCGTGGCCCAGTGCAGCTACCCGAGCGCAGAGACGCCGTGCAGCGAGGCCGCGTGCGTGAACGGGGTCGCTCGGCTGGGTGCGGTCTGCGCGGGCAGTGGCGACTGCCCGGCGCTCCAGACTCAGAGCTGCCCGATGGGTTGCGCGAAGACGGCGTGTCAGGGCCCCTGCACCCAGGACGACGAGTGCAACGCCGCCAGTTACTGCGCGGCCAACGTCTGCGTGCCGCGCCTGACGATCTCGACGCCGTGCGCCAACGATGGCCAGTGCGCCACGAAACGCTGCGTCGACGGCGTGTGCTGCAACCGGGTCTGCGCTGGCCAGTGCGAGGCGTGCGATCTGCCGGCGAGCCTGGGGACCTGCACCTCGGTTCATCTCGGCCAACCGCGGGGCTCGCGGCCCGCCTGCACCGGCCTGGGAGTTTGCGCCGGGGCGTGCACCGCCGGCGCTCCGGAATGCAGCACCTCGACGCCGAGCTACGAGCGCTGCAACGGGCTCGATGACGACTGCGATGGCGTGGTCGACAACGGCGATCCAGGTGGTGGCGCGCACTGCGGCACCGACGCGGGCGAGTGCACGGCCGGAACGCTGCACTGCAACCTGACGAGCCACACCGTGACCTGCGGCCTCAACTGCGGCACCGTGGCCGCGGTCGACTGCCCGGTCGGCGGCCTCACCGCACCGTTCGGTACTGCGGAGTCGTGCAACGGCAAGGACGACGACTG
>JAYVRT010000571.1:0-5183 GCA_043776025.1 Archangiaceae bacterium
CACTGGTCGCGCTTCCTCGCGATGACGGTCTTCTGGGCGACGGCGATCACCCTGCTGGTGACCCGGGTCGCCGACTTCTCGCTCGATTTGCTCGAGGGCCGGGTCAACTACCTGCGGGGCTGAGCGCGGAGCCACTCGACGCAGCGCGCGAGTCCTTCGTCGAGCGAGACTTCGGGGCGCCAGCCCAACACCCGGGCCGCGAGCCGGACGTCGAGGACGTTGCGGCGCAGCTCGCCCAGCCGCGTTGGCGCGTAGACGGGCGGCTGGTGAGCACCACAGGCCCTCGCCACCCGCTGGTACAGCCCATTGAGGTCGGTCTCGACCCCGGTGCCGATGTTGACCACCCCACGGTGCGGGGTGCGCATTGCGAGCAGATTGGCGCGGACGACGTCATCGACGAAGACGAAGTCGCGCGTCTGGGTGCCGTCTCCGAAGAGGGTGCAGGGCTGTCCCTCAAGGCAGCGCTTGACGAAGATTGCGATCACCCCCGCCTCGGCGTGCGGATTCTGACGGGGCCCGAAGACGTTGGAGTACCGCAACGCGACGCTGTGCAGCCCGTACATCCGCCCAAACGCTTCGAGGTAGAGCTCTGAAGCGCGCTTCGTCACCCCGTAGGGCGACAGCGGAAAGGCCGGCGCCTGCTCGTCGGGGGCGGCGGCGCCCGGCTCGCCGTAGATCGTGCCGCCCGACGAAGCGAGCACCACCCGCTCGAGCGCGCCCGCCTTTCGCGCGGCCTCGACGACGTTGAGGAACCCGACGAGGTTGACCTCGCAGTCGTGGCGGGGGTCGCTGATGGAGTGGCGCACATCGACCTGCGCCGCGTGGTGGTCGAGGACCTCGGGGCGGAACGCGGTGAGCGCCGCCGCGGCTTCGGCGGACCGGAGGTCGGCCTGGACGAAGGTCGCCTCCGGCGGGACCTGCTGCCGAAATCCCGACGACAGATCGTCAATCACCAACAGCTGGTGACCTTCGGCGAGGAACGCCTGGGCCAGGTGGGAGCCGATGAATCCTGCTCCACCGGTGAGGGCAACCCGCATCGTGCTCCGCAAGATGGCGACAAGTCGCGTTTCGAGCAACCTTCGGTCTCTGCTAGACGGGCGAACGTGATTTCCGTGGTCCTCCCCATCAGCGCCGAGACCCGCAGCGAGGGGGCGGCCCTCGCGGGAAGGCTGATCCACGCGGGCGCCCAGGTGGTGCTCACCGGCGCGGCGGCACCCCACGTCGACGGCGCTTTGACCGTGCCCGGCCCGTTGGCAGCCGCCTTCGCCGCGGTCCGCGGGGAGATCACGGTCGTCCAGTCCGCGGATCCGCTCTGGGGGCCGGAAGGGCTGACCGGGCTGAGCCGCCCGATTCTCGACGACGTCGCCGACGTGGTGGTGGCCGCGCGCGACCGTCGCTCCGCCGCCGAGCGCGGACTGGGAGCCCTGGCGCGACGGGTGACGCAGCTCGAGGTCTCGGATCCCCTCTCGACCCGGCGCGCCTTCCGCACCGAGCTGCTTCGAGGGACCCCGCTGACCCCTGAGGCCGACGACGTCGAGCTGCTGGTCAAGACCGCCGCCCAGCTCTACCGATTCGCCGAGGTTCCCGCCCACGCCCCCGCGGCCTCGCGACGGGCGCCCGAGGTGTTGGCGCTGGGCCGGGCCCTGGTGAAGTACGCGGCGAGCTTCGACGAGGCCGACACGGCGCACGAGGGCTACGTCACCCTCGAGCGGCTGGCGTCCGGCGCGCCCAACTACAACGCCTGGCTCGGAGCGCGCTTTCGCGCCCACGCCGGGGCCCGGGTGCTGGAGATCGGCGCGGGCATCGGCACGATCACCGCCCAGCTCGCCGAAGGCCGCGAGCGGGTCGTGGCGCTCGAGGTCGACGCGGTCTACGTCCAACGGCTGAAGAACCGGTTCCGGGGAATGCCGCAGGTGACGCCCTACCTGTCGGACGTCGCGCTCGCCGACTTCGAGTCGCTGAAGAAGGAAGGCTTCGACTCGATCGTGCTCAGCAACGTGCTCGAGCACATTCCCGACGACGGGGGCGCGGTGCGGCGCTTCGCCCAGATTCTCCCGCCAAACGGCAAGGTGTTGATCCTCGTCCCCGCGCTGCCGGCGATCTTCGGCTCGATGGACGAGGCGGTCGGCCACCACCGCCGCTACACGCCGGCGACGCTCCGCGGGGTGCTCGAGGACAACGGCTTCGAGGTCGAGCTGCTCGAGTGGATGAACCTGGTGGGGATCCCCGGTTGGTTCGTCAACGGGCGGCTGTTCAAGCGCCGCACCTTGCCGCCGCTGCAGCTGCGCCTGTACGACCAGCTCGCACCCTGGCTCGCGCGGGCCGAGGCAAGGCTGCGGCTGCCGGTGGGAATGAGCCTGTTTTGCGTGGCCCAGCGACGCTGAGCTTCAGCCTTCTTGAAGCCGGCGCGGCTACCTCGTGCCCGGAGCAAGATCCAGTGCGCAGACCTTGGTTTCGACTGAGAAGTTTCCTTGCGGAACCACATCAAGGGCTGCTTGCATCCGCCCGCTTGACGCTCGCCCACCGCGACGGGGGAAACACCTTGATGCGCGCACTCCTCACCTGTTTGCTGCTGGTCCCCCTCGCTGGGTTTGCGGAGAACTCCGAGCTCGAAAACCCGGGCGTAATCAACGCGGTGCAGGAACGCCCGTACCGGCTGACCCACGAGCTGAACCTGGCGATCGGCAGCCTGCCGCTCGACGCGTTCAGCAAGTCGTTCTTCGGCCAGCTCTCGTACATCTTCCACTTCACCGACACCTTCGCCTGGCAGGTCGGGCGCGGCGCGTACAACTACAACGTGAAGACCGGGCTGCGGGAGCAGCTGGAGAAGAACTTCAACGTCCAGCCGACGGCGATCGACGAGGCGCAGTTCTTCATCGGCTCAGACCTGATCGTCAGCCCGCTGTACGGCAAGTTCGCGATCGCCAACCGGGTGGTGTTGCACCTGGAGACCTCGGTGATCCTCGGCCTGAGCGTCTTCAAGTACACGGTCGGAGGCTTCGCGCCGGCGGTCAATGCCGGGGTCGCGCTGCGGCTGTTTCAGAACAAACACGTCAGCTACCGGCTCGACATCAGCGACAACGTCGTCATTCTCCCGCGCAAGGCGCAGAACGTGCTGACGCTGCAGCTGGTGCTCGCGGTCAACTTTGGCTCGTCGTCGGGAGATGACAAATGAGCGCCCGGTTCTCGTTGGTGTTGTTCGCGGTGCTGTTCGCTTCTTCCGCGTTGGCGGACTCCGACGACGCGCTCGCCCCGGCGGCGGTCGAGGCGGTGCAGGAGCGCAGCTACAAGATGGCGCTCGAGCTGAACCTGGGCGTCGGCACCGCGCCGATCGACCCCTTCACCAAGTCGTACTACCCGACGGTGGGGGCGGTGATTCACTTCAGCGACTCGATCGCCTGGCAGGTGGTCCGCGCGGGCTTCTGTTCCCTCGGCACCCCGGGCGGCTCGACGATCTTCAGCCTCAACGTCAACTCGCAGCTTCGCGATCAGCTCGAGCGCGATTTCTCGGCGTCCCCGAAGTCGTTCGACGAGATCCGCTACTTCTTCGGCAGCGATCTGATCTTCGCGCCGCTCTACGGGAAGACGTCCTTCTTGAACCGCTTCGTCCTCAACTACGAGGCCTACGTCATCCTCGGAGTCAGCCTCTACAAGTTCGCGACCAAGTCGACGATTCCCCTGGTGCCGGACGCGCCGGGCCTCAACGTCGGCGGCGGCTTTCGCCTGTTTCACACCCAACATCTGAGCTACCGGGTCGAAGTGGCAGACACCATCGGAACGACGTTCAAGGGCGCCTACAACGTGTTGACGGTTCAAGTGCTGGTCGGGTTCAACTTCGGAGGGGCGTCCGAATGAGCCTGCCCCTGCCGCGCTGTTCCACCTGGCTGCTGGCCGCGGCGCTCGCCGCATGCCCGGCGTTCGCCCAGGGCGAAAAGAAGGCGGACAAGGTCGACCCGGTCACCGGGGAGGCCGCCGAAAAGCCGAAGGAGGCGCCGAAGAGCGCCGAGGAGGCCAAGGCCGCCGACAAGGGCAAGCCCGCCGCGGCCGCCGCGACGCCCGCCGCTCCCCCGCCGCCGCAGAAGCTCGACCCGCGCCTGTTCGACGAGGCGCTCAACGACTACTTCACTGGCCACCCGAGGGACTCGGCGCCGAAGCTGTTCAAGTTCACCGAGTCAGTCGCCGCCACCGATGAGAACTATGCGTGGGCGCAGTTCTTCCTCGCCCGGTCGCTGATCGACATCGGGCTGCGCCACGCCGGCGCCGTCTACCTCGCGCGGATCGCCCGCGAGCGCACCAACCCCCAGGTGCTGCCCAAGGCGCTGGCGACGCTGCAGGAGCTCACCGATCTCCCCCACGACGAGGTGCTGATCGACGAGCAGGTCTTCGGCGCGCTGGACCTGGGCTTTCTGCCCGAGGAGATCAGCGGCTACGCCCACTACCAGCAGGGCCTGGTCGACCTGCGGGTCGGCAACGAGCGGTGGGCGAACACCCACTTCGCCAAGCTGCCCGAGGGAAGCTCGGAGGCCTCGCGCGCCAAGTTCGCGCTGCTCGTCACCCGCCTGAAGACGCTCAAGCGTGACGTGCCGAAGGAAGTGATCGACGACTTCTTCGAGCTGGCCAAGGACGAGAAGCTGACCCAGGACGCGCGCAACGACGCGATCCTCGCGGTGGCCCGGCTGCGCTACGAGCAGAAGGACTTCAACGGCGCGCTCGAGGCCTACAACCTGGTGAAGCTGCCCTCGCTCGACCCCGGCCGGGCGACGCTCTACCTCGAAGAGGCGTGGACCCGGTACAACCTGGGGCAGATCCACGCGGCGATGGGGATCCTCACCACCCTCGATGCCCCCACGTTCCGCGACGAGTTCCTGCCCGACAAGTACCTGCTGCGGGCGCTGATCTACCGCGACCTGTGCCACTACCTGCCGGCGAAGCGGGCGGCCAAAGAGCTGACCCGCAGGTTTGCCGACTCGCTCGAGACGATTCGCGAGCGCGAAGATCTCTCGAAGGATCCCCGCCTGCTGCGGGCCGCGAGCAGCCACGGCTCGACGAAGCGGGCGCGAAAGTTCCTCGAGTCACTCGAGTACGAAGGCGAGCTGATGGGGCGGTTCGCCGGCACGTTCGGCGAGCGGATGTTCTCGTACATGACGCGCCTGTATGACCTCGCGCGCGCAGAGGGCACCCGT
>JAYVRT010000572.1:0-19421 GCA_043776025.1 Archangiaceae bacterium
CGCCTCCGGGCGCGCCGAACGTCGGGTTCCTCAACGTGCTGCAGTGGAAGCTCGGGCTGGGGATGATGGACCGGAAGTTTTTCCCCTCGGTGTCACGCACCCGCGCGGCGCTGGGCCTTTCGGCGATCAAGCGCGTGCAGGATCAGCAGAGCCGCAGCGTGATCGATCTGTGCGCGGTGAGCCCGACGCTGTTCCCCCGGCCGTCCGACTGGCCGGAGAAGGCTCACGTCAGCGGGTTCTTGAACCTCCCGCCCGGGACCCAGGCGGCGCCGGCGACCGAGGGGCTGGAGGCGTTCTTCGCCGGCGGGGCGCCTCCGGTGTTCGTCACCTTCGGGAGCATGACCTCGGTCGAGCGCGACCCCGCCGGCGTCTTCAAGATCGTGGCGGAGGCGATCGATCGGGTGGGGTGCCGGGCGATCCTCCAGACCGGGGCGACGGTGATCCCCTCGCGCCCGCGGATCTTCGCCATCGGCGCGGTGGCCCACGACGCGCTTTTTCCGCGGTGCGCGGCGATCGTCCACCACGGGGGCGCGGGGACGACGCAAGCGGCGCTGCGGGCGGGTAAGCCGTCGGTGATCGTCGCCCACATCGCGGATCAGTCGATGTGGGGCAAGGTCCTGCGGGGCCACGGCGTCGCGCCGGCCCACCTGCGCCGCGGCAACTTCAGCGCCAAGGCGCTCGCCGCGGCGATCCAGCAGACGCTGTCCGAGTCAGCGATGGCCAGCGCGGCCGCCGCGCTCGGGGCGAAGATGCAGGCCGAGGACGGCGTCGCCAACGCGGTGCGGTTCATCGAGGGCGTTCGCTGACCCCGGGCTGCCGAAGCAGCTCAGTCGTCGATCGCCTCGACACCCTGCGCCGCAAGCCGCGCGATGTTGTCCTTCATCGCCTTGAGCACTTCGGGGGCGTGCCCTTGCCAGTCCTTGATCTCGTCCGTCACCCGCAGCGGCTCACGGGAGCGGTAGGACTTCGTCGGGTTGCCGGGAAACTTTTTGTCCGTCAGGTTGGGGTCGTCCGCGATCGGTCCGGTCGGTTCCACCACGTAAATTCTGCCGGGTCCTTCGCCGACGGCCAGCTCGGCCCCCCAGGTCGCCGCATCCAGCGTGGCGGTCAGATAGACGTAGGTCGCCTTCTTCCCCGTACCGAAGTTCGAGTTGTAGCCAGGCGAGATCAGGTCTCCCGGCTTCAGGTCGGCCCGGGTGCCGTGGAAGTACCGCGGCGAACTCGGCTCGGCGGTGTTTGCCATTGGCTTCAACCTTCCCATCGGGGGCGAGGTAAACGCAGCGACACCGTTCCGTCCAGCGGTGGCGTCGCGGTCTCGCGAGGGCGATTGAACGCGCTCAGCCGAGCCAGGCCCCGAACTTTCGGACGGCCTGGGGCAGCGGGTCGCTCACGGCAAGCCAGAGCGCCGTCGCCGCCCCACGGTGGCCGAGGTGGCTCAGTTGCCTGATGAGCGAGCGCGGCACCAGGCGGGGCTGCCAATAAATGCCGGGGGTGAAGGCGGGCTGCGAAATGGATTCTCCCCGTGCCATCCGCACCGCCAGCGCGGCGAAGTCCAGCCCGGCCCACGCCGAGTACTGAATCGACATCCAGAAGCGGGTGTTGAGCTCGAGGATACGCACGTGGCCGTCGCCGTCGCGGCGCATGTCGAAGTGGCCGACCCCGTGGTAGCCGAGCGCCCGCACCGTCTGGCGCGCGAGCGAGAGCGTCTCTTCGTCGTAGAGCAACTCGCGCGCGAATGGGTCTGCGAGGGGCCGCTGACAGGTCCACGCGACCACCTCGCCCCGGTCCGCGAGCACCGAGCAGTCGATGTCTTCGCCTTGCAGGTACTCCTGGACCAGCAACTGCCCGGGCCGGTCCTCGTGCGCCAGGTAGTCTGCGAGGTCGGCGGGCGTTCCGATGCGACGCACGCCCTCGCTGTTGCCTCCGATGGCCGGCTTGAGCAAGCACGGCTCGAAGGCGCGGCGGGTCAGCACCGAGCGATCGTCGATGATTTGGGTTTGAGGCTGGGGCAAGCCTGCGGAGTCGAGGAACGCCGAGAACTTCGCTTTGTCCGCGGCCAGTTCGAGGATCCGCAGCTCGGGCACCGGGAACGCGAGACCCCGGCCGGCGAGCATCCGGGTGGCGTCGAGATCCGCGGGGACGATCAGCCGGCCAGCGGGAAGCGCGTCGAACGTGGCGGGGCCGAAGCCGGGGGGGACCCGGTGAAAGCGATTGACGTAGCGAGACCAACGCACCGGCAGATCGGCCGTGGGCGCGGCCACTTCGACTCCGAAACCGGCGGCCCCGAGCATCCGCGAGACGTTGAGCAGCAGTGCCGGATTCTGTCCGACGACGATCAGGTCCTTCACATTCCAACTTTCGCACTTTGGTGGGGGCCGCGTCGCCCCCGTCGCCTCGGCCCGCGCCCCGGCGAAGTGGTTCCACTTCCTCAGCCATGGGAGACCAGCGCGCTTCGTCGAGCACGCGGTCGAGCAGTTCGTCGGGGACCGGGTCTGGCTTGAAGTCGCGGACACTTCGCGCAGTGGGGCTAGGCTCGCCCGCCATGGTCCTCGAAGAGTCCTCCGTCACCCTCGACACCCCGACCGGTCCGATGCGCACCTACGTCTACCGTCCGCAAGGCGCGGGGAAGCACCCGGGGGTGGTGCTCTTCTCCGAGATCTTCCAGCGCACGGGGCCGATCGGCCGAACCGCGGCGCTGCTGGCGGGACACGGCTTCGTCGTCGCGGTGCCGGAGATCTTTCACGAGCTCGAGCCCGCCGGCACGGTGCTCGGCTACGACCAGGCGGGCGCCGACGCTGGGAACCGCCACAAGGTCGCGAAGACCGTCGCCGCCTACGACGCCGACGCGCGGGCGGTGCTCGATCACCTCGCGGCCCGGCCGGACTCCAACGGCGAGCTCAACTCGCTGGGGATCTGCATCGGCGGGCACCTCGCGTTCCGCTGCGGCTTCGATCGGCGGGTGCGCGCCACCGCCTGCTTCTACGCGACGGATCTCCACAAGCGGTCGCTCGGCCTGGGCGGCGACGACTCGCTCCAGCGCGCTGAGGAGGTGCGGGGCGAGCTGCTGATGATCTGGGGGCGGCAGGATCCCCACATCCCCGACGACGGGCGGGCGCTGATCCACAAGCGCCTGATCGAGACCCAGCGCCGCTTCACCTGGCTCGAATTCAACGCCGCCCACGCGTTCCTGCGCGACGAGGGGCCCCGGTACGATCCGGCGCTCGCGCTCGAGTGCTACCGGAAGGTGATCGACTTCTTCACCGCCCGCTGAACCCGCGTCGAGGCCGTCGATCAGCGCCTTTCCTCCGCCCGGGTCAAACTCACGCGATGGCAATGTCCATTGAGGTCGAGGTGGCGGCCCCGGAGCCAGCGCGTAGAGTGCGGTTGTCGATGGCGACTGATCACCAGCTCGAAGCCAGCATCCGGATGGAGTCAAACCGGGCGATGGCGTGGGGCTCGACCTACGCGACCGTCCTTGGCCTGGTGGCCTTCGTCCCGATCGCGTTTCAGGCCTGGCGCGACCCGCACTTCATCCCCGCGGCGTTCTTTCCCCTCGCCTGCGCCGGGATGGCGTGGATCGTTCGTCTCCTGGCCAAGCGCCAGCGGATGCACTCCGCCGTCGGAACCGGGGCCTTCGTCGTCATCACCTTCACCCCGTTGCTCTCGCTGCTGCTGCACGCGGCGGTGGCCGACCTCGGAGCGGCGACCTTCTTCTTCGGGCCGCTGACGTATTCGTGGCTGGTGATCATCGGCGCCTCGGCGTTCCTCTTCGACAAGAACCTCTCCCGCTTCCTCGGGCTGCTCAGCGGGGTGCTCTTCATGGTCGGCTACCTGCTCGCCCGCCCGTACCTCGAGGCGTTGCCGGCGATGGATCCCACCTTTCGCGAGGGGCTGCGGGCGCCGGGGGTGCAGGTGGTGAAGGCGGTGCTGATGGTGGGCATGGGCTTCATCGCCGGGGGCATGGCCACCACCGCGCGGGCGATGGTGCAGAAGGTCCGTGACGAAGAACGGGAGAAGATCTCGATCAGCGCGCTGTTCGGCCAGTACGTCAGCCCGGAGGTCCGCGAGAAGTTGATCAAAGAGAAGGCCGGCATCGTCGGCGAGCGGAAGACGGTGGCGGTGCTGTTCTCCGACCTGCGCGGGTTCACCACCTTCTCCGAGAGCGCCACGCCGTCGGAGGTGGTGGTGCGGCTCAACCAATACTTCGACCGGATGGTCGGCGCGGTCACCTCCAACGGCGGCACGGTCGACAAGTTCATCGGCGACGCGGTGATGGCGGTCTTCGGTGGGCTGATTCCACTGGCCAACCCCGCGGAGAGCGCGCTCAACGCAGCGCTGGCGATGCGCGCCGAGCTGGTGAAGTTGAACCTCGAGTGGGGAACCCACGGACTGGCGCCGCTGGACAACGGCATCGGTGTTCACTTCGGCGAGGTGCTTCAGGGGCCGATCGGCTCGACCGAGCGCAAGGAGTTCACGGTGATCGGCGACGTCGTCAACACCGCCTCCCGCCTCGAGTCGGCGACGAAGGAGATGGGCTCGCCGGTGCTCGTCTCCGAGGCCCTGGCGCAGGCGCTGCCCGCCGCGCGGCGAGAGGCGCTCGCGGCGCTCGGCGGAGTGAAGCTCAAGGGCAAGGAGCTGCCGGTGATCGTCTTCGGCGCGACGCGCTGAGCGGGCCCTGGGGCTGGCGCTTCGGGCACCTGCGAGGACCGCGGTCCCAGCCGCATCCGTGAGCGCCCGCGGCGTCGCGACCCGCTATGCGATCAACTTCAGGCACGCGTCGAGCGTGCCGCGCGCGTTCTGGACGAACGGGTTCTGCTCGTCGAGCACGTAGCCGCCGAGCACCGAGGTGATCGCCCGCTTGATCCGCTCGTGCTTGCCCTGGTGGAGCATCACCTTCTGGAGGTCCGTCGAGTACCAGGCGTCGATGAAGACGCGGAAGACGCCAACCGCGCGATCCATCACCGCGGTGTAGTCGCGATCCCAGTCCACCGCTTCGCCCTTCAGCTGCCGGTCGGCCAGCTTCGCCGCCCGGTGCGCCGACTCGAGCGCGAGGGTCACCCCGGAGCTGAAGACCGGGTCGAGAAACTCGGACGCGTTGCCGGTCAGCGCCCAGCCCGGGCCCCAGAACTTCGTCACCGCCGCCGACCAGCTCTGCAGCCGCGCGGTCTTCAGCACCGGCCGAGCCTTCGCCAGCCGCTTGCTCGCGTTGGGATCCGAGGCGAGCAGGTTCATCAGCCGTTCCTTGTCGGAAGCCCCCGCGGGCTCGATCAGGTGCGGCTCGGCCACGACGCCGACCGAGGTGCGCCCGTTGGAGAAGGGGATGATCCAGATCCACGGCCCTTTGGGGTGGACGCAGATCCAGATGTCGCCGCCCTCGGGGCCGGCGGGCCGTTCGTCACCTTCGAAGTGGCTGAAGACCGCGACCTTGGGCGAGAGCGTCGGCGGCTTCTCCAGCTTAAACAGCTTCGGCAGCACCCGGCCGTAGCCTGAGCAGTCGAGGACGAAGGCAGACTCGACGGCAAAGCTCTCTGAGGTCTCGGTGTCCTTGACCCGGGTGAACTGGCGGCGGCCGTCGGGCTGGGCCTCGACCGCCTCCACCTGGCACTGGAACTCGACCTTCACTCCCTGGCGGCGCGCCTCGGTGGCGAGCAGCTGGTCGAAGTCGGCGCGCGTCACCTGGAGCGCGGCGGGGCGTTGGCCGGGGAACATCTCCGCGAAGCAGAAGCGCTCGGTGTCGGCGCCCTTGAGGAACTTCGCCGCCGGCTTGGGCATGAAGCCCCAGCCGTTGACCGCCTCGAGCAGGCCCGCCTCCTCGAGGATGTCGTTGCACCGGGGAAGCAGCGACTCACCGATGACGAAGCGGGGAAACTGGCCGCCCTCGAGGCAGAGCACGTCACGCCCCTTGCGGGCGAGAATCGAGCCGGCGACCGACCCGGCGGGGCCCGCGCCGATGATCAGCACTTCGGTTTTCAGCGTCTTCATGTCCGTCCCATCCGTGGCGTTGAAGTGAAGAGACGCGGCGGAGTTAGACGGGGACGACGGGGGGCGACTTGATCTGGATCAAGCCGCCCCGGGGCACGACTACTTGCCGCCGGCCGGAGGCGAGACGGGCACCGGCACCGGCTGCTCCAGCGCGACGCAGCGGGTCGGCGCGCCGGGGCAGGGCTTGCAGCCGCCCTTGCCGTCGTCCTCGCAGACCAGCGAGCAGACCGCGCCGTCGAGGCGGCAACCGGCGGCGGCGGTGCACTCGGTGTCGCTGAGCGAGCCGCAGGCGTCGACCACCGGGCGGGTGACGCAGCGCGGAGAAGGGGTGGCGCACGGGGGGCAGTCGGTGCCGACGAGGCAGGCGATCTCGCACACCGGGCCCGACTCGAGCTCGCAGGCGGGGTTGCTGGTGCAGCTGTCGACCGGGGTGTTCTCGCAGCTCTGGCTCGGCCGGTTGGCGCAGATCTGCACCGTGGTGCACCCGCCCCCGCAGCCGGTCTCGGGCTGGCTGTCGTCGGGCGCGTGCACGGTCGCGGAGCAGACCGTCACCGACTGCACTTCGCAGGCGGGGACGATCGCGCACAGGCCGACCGGGAGCAGGGCGCAGCTCACCGGAGGAGGCGTCGGGGTGACGCTGACGCACTGAAAATCCGAAGGGCAGGGGAGACACCCACCCACGCCGTCGGACTGGCAGATCGCCAGGCACGCGAGCTCCTGGCCTTCACAGCCCGCGGTCGCGGCGCACGCCTGCCGGTTGAGGCCTTCGCAGGCGCCGATGAGCCCGTCGCGGTTCTTGTCCCAGGGTGTGCTGCCGACTCCGCCCGCGCAGCCCGCCGCCACCAACACCATCGAGGTCATCCAGAGGTTTCGCATGCCTTCCCCCTGTGCACCCCGGATGCCCAGCGCGTTTCCGAGCCGCGACGGGCGGTTGGCCGCGGGGGGCCGGGGAGAGGCTCAGAGATTCGTGGGGCCCGGCTGCGGACTTTCGAGGGCGTCAGCGCGCGCCAGCGACTCCGACCCGCGCCAGCAGCCCATCGAGCAGCGCCTCACCCGACGCCTGGGTGAGGACCGGCTCGGGGTGGCCCAGGTGGATGCACATTCGCCCGCCGATGGTGCTGATGCAGAGCACCAGGGTGCTGCCCCAGCAGACCTGCGAGCCGGTGATGAAGAACTTCGCCGCGCGGAACGGGCCGTGCGCCAGCCCGTCGGGCTTGCCGAGGTTCGAGACGAGCAGCGACGCTTCCTTGGGGCGGCCGTGGTTCTCCTCGACGAAGCGCGCGGCGGCGGTGGGGCCAATCAGCGCCGGCAGCATCGACAGGTCGCGGTGCTCGTTGTCGTCGATCGCGCGCTTCAGCTCCACCGCGACCTCGCGGGCGAGACTCCACGGGGTGTGCGCCGGCGTCGGCCGGAAGAAGGAGTGGAGCACCGAGACGAGCAGCCCCAACCGGGTCGGCTCCACCGGCGGCTCGGCGAACTTGCGCAGGTCGATCGAAGTGCAGAGCACGAGGTCGAAGGCGCGGCCCGGTTTGCGCTCGCGCACGCGCCCGGCGAGCTCGAGCAGGGTCGCCGCCGAGAGCGCCGTACCCAGCGTCACCTTCTCGTTGCGGCACTGGGCCAGCAGCTGCTCGACCACGGGCTGCTCGAGAGTCCGGAAGGAGCCGCTCCAGCGCCGCTGGGTGACCGGCACCTTCTGCTCGGAGTCGAACGGCACCGAGGCGAGCGGGCGGAGGTAGCGGTACCAGGCGATGCGCGCCATCGCCCCCAGCGGCCAGCGCGCCTTGACCAGGCGGTGGGCGGTGCCGGCGATCGGCTTGGGCGCGGCGGCGCGGTGGGCTGCGTCGAGGTGCATCGCCGAGAGCAGCTCGTCAAAGAAGACCAGCACCGAGCCGCCGTCGAGCAGCGCGTGGTTGAAGGTGACGACCAGCTGGCTCACGCCGTCGACGCCCCCGCGCACCCACATCAGCCGCCAACCCAGTCCAGTGAGCACGCTGTGGTTCGCGCGGTCCCAGTGGGTGCGCCAGTCGCCCTCGAGCTCCTCGAGCTGGGCGACCTCGTCGCTGCGGTGGAACGCCCAGTCATTGGCGGAGCCGGGCGCGCGCACCACCTCGACGCGAAGGATCTCGTGCGCGCGCTGCACTTTCTCCAGCGCCCGCTGAAGCAGCGGGGCGGTGACCGGCCCGTGGAGCTCGATCATCGCGACGACGTTGAAGTTGCCGCGGTAGTCAGCGTTGGCCATCGCGACCATCCGCTCGGTTCCCTCGAGGCGGCGGATGACCTTCGACGCCGGCACCAGCGCCACCGGAGAGGGGCGCTCGGCGGGGTGGGGCGCCTGCAGCGGGTCGGGTTCGCGCATCGGTGGGGCTTAAACGGCCCCCCAATCTGCCATGAAACCTGATGCTGAGAAGGGCTCTCGCGAGAAGAGCCCGTCCTTCGGCATCCGAAGCAGATGCGCTGCGAAGCGTGCCGGCGGGCGCAGAACGTGTCGGCGAGCTGCGCAGCACCCGGGTAGCGCGATCGGCTGGTACGGTGCCGGGTGGTGCGTCTCCCGTTTGTTGTCATCGCCGCCGGGCTCGTCGCCTGCGCTCCCGAGCACGTCGTCGGAGGCCGGCCCTACACGCTCCACCTCCCCCGGGGAGCGGACCCAGCGACGCCGCTGCCGCTGTTGATCCTGCTGCACGGCTTCGGCGTGACCGGCGAGGCGCAAGAGCTGATCTTCGGCTTCTCGGACGAGGTCAACGCCCGGCAGTTCCTCTACGCCGAGCCAGACGGCACCGCCGACAGCAAGGGGAAGCGGTTCTGGAACGGCACCGACGCCTGCTGCAACTTCGACCACCTCGCGGTCGACGACGTGGGTTTCGTTCGCGCGTTGGTGAAGGACGTGGCGGCGAGCCACCCGGTCGACCTTCAGAAGGTCTTCGTCGTCGGGCACTCGAACGGCGGCTTCATGGCGCTGCGGCTGGCGTGCGAAGCCGGAGATCTGATCCGCGGGGTGGTGTCGCTCGCCGGCGCGACCTGGCTCGACGCGGCGCGCTGCCCGTCGGGCCCACCGGTCTCGGTATTGCTGGTGCATGGGACGGCGGACACCGTGATTGCGTACGCGGGCGGATCGACGGACCTCGCGGCGTACCCCTCGGCGCGCGCGACGCGGGATGCGTTCTCCGCCCGCAATGGCTGTGTCGGCCCGTCGACGGTGCTGGGGATGTCGGACTTTCTCGCAGACGCATCGGAAGAGACAAAGCGCGAGGGGGCGGAAGGCTGCGCCGCCGGGACCCGCGTCGAGCTCTGGACCGTCGAGGGTGGGCCGCACATTCCGCTCTTCAACGCCGCGTGGCGGCGGGCGGTGCTCGATTGGTTGCCCGTGGCGCCGCGATGAAGCGGGCGGCCGTCTTCCTCGTGCTGACGGGCTGCGTGACGGTGACGCCGATGCAGACCGCCTCGACCGTCGACGACGGCGCCTGGCGCGTCGGTGGGCAGCTGTCGGCGGCCGGCTATTGCGGCTCCTTCGACGGCCCGACGCCCACCGACTGCACCAACTACCCCGACGGAGTCCCACTGCCCGAGCTTCGGGTCGATGCCCGGCGTGGCCTGCCGCACCGCTCGGACGTCGGCCTCTCGCTGCAGGTCGAGGGCCAGCTCTTCGCGCCGAGCCGGCCGCTGCAGGTGGGGCTCAGCTTCGAGGGAAAGCGCGAGCTGTGGTCGACGACGGGCGCGTCGGGCCGGCGGCAGCTGGTCTCGATTTCCTTCCTCGCCGGCGCCGCGGTCTCCGGGCGCCTGGGCCTGCCGCCGTACCTTCAGTACGAGTGGGGCGTCAGCGCCTTCTACGGCTTGAAGACGTCGCGCTTCGAGGCCGTCGTTGGAGCGACCGTGTCGCGCCGCACGCTCTTCAACCAGGTGGGAGCTCCGTCGCCGTTGCCGAGCGTGGACAGCGAGCGCATCGGCCTGACGCTCGGGCTGTTTCGCCGCGCGCCCGCGGGCTGGGCAATCCAGTTGGGCTACCTCACCGACCCCGGGCACTTCGCCCACGGTGCGATCCAGCTGCAGTACGGCGTCTTCTGGGACCTGGGCGGGCGCCGCTGAACTCAGTCGACGACGAACAACTTCGCGCCGCGGGGGCTGACCGACCGGTGCGCTCCATCGCCGTCGGCGACCTGGTAGCTGGTCCCCGGTGCGAGCACGAAGCGACGTCCATCGCGCAGCTCGGTGATCAGCTCACCCTCCAGCACCAGCAGCACGTGGCCACGCTCGCACCAGTGGTCGGCGACGTAGCCGGCGGAGTACTCGACCATTCGCACCCTTATGGTTCCGACCTCGATCGTCCGCCAGGTCGCGGTGCCGGTCTCCCCCGGGTGCACGGTGCCGCGGACGCTGCCCCAGTCGGTTGTGTGGAAGGGAACGTTCTCGATCTTCATCGCCGAAGCCGGCTCAACCGCGTCTTCGGGCGAGTTGGGCGTCCGAGCCAGAAGCCCGCGACGAAGCCGAGGATCCCCGCGCCGACGACCAGGCCCGAGAGCAGGGCAAAGCGCTGCTCGACCTTCTGCTGCCCGTCGAGGAGGCGCTGCAGCTGGGTCTCGGAGGCGAGGTAGGCCTCGGGCGAGAGGTAGGCGCCGCCGGACACCTCGAGGCGATCGCCGTCGAAGGTGTTGAGCACGGCCTCTTTCACTTCCACCACGGTCCGGTGCATGGGCAGACCTTTTCAGAAGGGCCGCCGCGCCGCCAGCCTCAGGGAAGGATCGCCTGCCGGCTGGTCCAGGTCTCTCCGCCGCGCCCGTCGCGCACCACGATCCACACGGTGGTGACGCCGGCATCTTCTCCCTCGGTCGACTGCCAGCGGGTCTCGATGCCGGCGTCGCGGCCGAGAATGTCGGCGCCGCCCGCGGTGGCTGGGGTGAAGCCGCCGCGGCTGGTGAAGAAGTTGTACCGCCACGCTTCATGGAGCGTCCGGCGCTCTCCGGTGAACGTCGTCACCTGGTAGTCGGCGCGCAGGCTCTTGTCCTCGAGCACCGCCACCTGGTTTCTCACGGTGCCGGCGTCGGTCGGCATCCGGAAACCCATCATCCGCACCGGCTGCCGCGTCAGCGTGACCGAGGCATCGGGCGCCCACCCGGCGTCGTTGAACTCGATCGGGCCGACCACCGGGTTGACGTTGAGCACCGGCGGCGGTCCCAGCGGCAGGAGGAACACCGCCCGCTTGAGGCCGACCACCGACTCCGCCCCCGCGGTGATCTCCAGCTGCACGATCTGCCGGACCCCGCCCAGGCCCCGGTACGGATCAGATTGCTGCACCGCGGTGAGCAGCGCCGGGTCCGGAGGGAACTGCACCGACGGCTCGGCGCCCTCGACTCCGGCGATCACGTCGGACTCTCCGAGCACGGCGAACGAGGGCGAGCTGTCGAGGCAGCGGCCGGTGTCGCCGTCGAGCTGCGAGCAGGTCGTCCACCGGCAGTGCACTGAGCGGCCCGCTCCCGCGGGGTCGGCGATCAACGCGCTCGCCGTCACCGGCTGCGCCGCGAGCACCGTCTGCTCCGGCGGCTCGACCCGCATCGCCAGCATCCGCAGGTCGTGCACCTTGTCCGCCGAGTCGAGCGGGTCGCTGCACCCGGCGACGACGAAGAGCAGCAGCAGCTGGCGGCGCATCAGTAGCTCCCCTTGATGCCGAGCACCGGGACGATCGGCAGCCCCGAGATCGCCGAGGTGGTCCGGTAGCGGTAGTCGTTGAGCACCGCCTCCTGGTTCTTCTGGTTGTAGATGTTCTGAATGTCGACGTAGACGCCGAGCGTCCACTTGCGGAAGAGGAAGGTCTTGTCGACCCGCACGTCGAGCTGGTGGAACGTCGCGTCGCGCGCGCTGCCCACCGCGCCGTTGATCGGCCGGTAACCCTGGGTGTCGGAGTCGAAGGTCGAGCCGATCACCGGGGTGATCGGATTGCCCGTCGTCAGCCGGAAGCGCGCGCCCACTTCCCAGCCGCTGCCGAATTTGTACTGGGCCACCGCGTTGAGGATGTGGCGCTGATCGAACTGCGCCCACTGGTACGCCGCCTCGCGGTTGTGGGTCTGGCTCCAGGAGAGCGTGTAGGTGATCCACCCGAAGAAGTGCTCGGTGATCTTCCGGCGGAGGAAGATCTCCACCCCGTAGGCACGGCCGACCGCGCCGTTGTCGGCGAGCAGCCGGGTGACGGTGCCGTCGGCGTTGACGGTGGCCTGGTTGGTGCGCTCGCCGAGGTTGAAGCGCCGGTTGTAGAAGCCGGTGATGTCGAGGTTGATGTCCGGGGTGATGTCCCACTCGCCGCCGAGCGAGGCCTGAAACGCGGCCTGGAGATCGAGGTTCGGGTTCGCGGTCAGCAGCTGGACGCTCGCGTTCTCGTGGTACTGGCCGATCGACCCCTTGAACGCCAGCTGGTGGCCTTCCTCACCGAGCTCGAGCCGCACTGACAGCCGGGGATCGACCGCGGTGCGCCAGCGGCCGAACTCCCGGTACTGGTCGGCGCGCAGGCCGGGGAAGAGCTTCACCGGCCCGAACTTCAGCTGCAGCTCGAGCCACTCCGCGTAGGGGAAGAGGTCGCGCTGGGCGGTGTTGGTGGCGAGGATGATGTCCGGTTGCTCACCGGGGAAGGTGGGGTAGTTGGCCGGCAGCGGAAGGTAGGTGCTCAGGCTCGCCTGCGTCAGCTGGATGTCGAGCCCACCGCGCAGCTTCACCATCGGGCTGAAGGCGTACTCCGCGCGCTCCCGCAGGCCGCCGACGAGGTCGTTCTCGTCGAAGCGCAGCGAAGCGACGCCGAAGCTCTGGTTGTTGGTGCCGCCGAACAGCTGCACCTTGTTGCTGAACTTGTCGCCGCGGTACTGCCAGGCGCCCTCGACGCGGAAGAAGCCCTGCTGGGTGTTGAGCTCGACCGAGGTCGGCGAGCCCCGGCCCATCACCACCTTGAGCAAATCCTGGGAGCCGAAGACGAAGAGCCCGAAGGAGTGCTGAGAGCCCGGCGGGTGGTAGTCCACCTTCGCCTGCCAGTCGTAATAGCTGGGCGCGACGACGGTGGTGCCGTTGAGCACCAGCGCCAGCAGCGCGTCGACGTAGCTGCGCCGCGCCGAGACGGAGAAAGACAGCCCCTTCACCCACGGCACCGGCGCGCTGACGTAGAGCGCGGAGTCGATCAGGTCGATCTTCCCGTTGACGTGCAGCAGTCCGTCGAGCGCGAGGTCGCGCGGCGCCACGTCGACGATGCCGCCGATCGCCCGGCCGTACTCCGAGCCGAAGCCCCCGGGGTAGAAGTCGATGCGGTCCACCAGCTCGGGGTTCACCACCGAGGGGCCGCCGGCGAAGTGGTAGAGCAGCGGCAGCTGGATCCCGTCGAAGTAGACGCCGGTGTCGTTGGGCGAGCTGCCCCGCACCAGCAGCAGGCCCAGGCCGAAGGGGGCGCGCGCCACGCCCGGCAGCGTCTGCAGCACCCGCAACGGATCTCCGAACGCCCCGGGCACCTTCATCAGCTCGGCGCGCTCGAGGGTGTGGCGGCTGACCTCGGTGCGCTCTCGGGTGCCGTGCACCGTCGTCTGGTAGAGGCCGACCGCCTTGGGCGTCAGGTAGTAGATGACCTCGAGCTTCTCGCCGGACGCCAGCGTCTCCTCCGCTTCGAACGGCTCGTGCGCCGCGCCCCTCGCGTAGACCGTGACTGGGCCGGGGCCGCCGGGCAGCGAGAAGCGCCCCTCGCCGTCGGACTCATAGGAATAGCCGCCGTCCGCGATCCAGACGGTGACCCCGGAGACCGGGTGCCGGTTGCCCTTCTCGACCAACTGGCCGGCGAGCAGCCCGAGCGGCGGGCCGGCGTCCACGACTTCCGCCACCGAGGGCGCCCGCCAGACGAAGTGCTGGGTGAACTCGAGCTGTACCGCGCCCGGTTTTCCGTCGATCTCCGCGGGCCGGAAGATGAACTGCACCGCCGCCGCCAGCGCCGCTTGATCGAAGTCCGCCCCGCCCGAGCGCACCACCTCCGCCTGCTCGACCGCGCCATCGGCGTCCACCGTCAGCCGCAGCACCACCTCGCCGCTGACGCCCCCGTCGAGCGCCGAGGAAGGGAAGGCTGGCTCAACCTGCGAGAGCAGCTCGGGTGCCCGGGTCATCAACGGCACCGACGCGTCCGGCGCCTGCTGCCGCCGCGAGACACCGTCGTAGGCCTCCTGGGCGAGCGCGGACTGCGCCTGCGCGAGGGACAACAGGGTCAAGGGAACGAGCCACTTCATCGCTGCGGAACCTAAGTGTTTTCGGTGGACGACTGATGAAGAGTTGTGAAGGCAACCCTGGCGCAGGCGCGGCGAAAATCAACGCGATCGCCTGAAGACCCAGCAGCGGGTTCGCGGGCGGTTCTCTACGGGTTCGCCGGCTGCGAGAGCGGCCGGGTGGAGGCCACCTGGTCGCGCACCGTCGAGAGCACCTCGTTGAAGCGGGCGCGCGCATCGGGGTTGGTGATGATCCCCATGTGCGTCTCGGGGAAGCCGAGCACCTCGACGGCCTGCCGCTGCATCGTCAGGTTGAGCTCGCTCGCCAGTGACACCGAGCCGTCGTCGCCTTCGTGCTCGTCGCCCGGCCCATAGGAGAAGAAGAGGTAGTGGCGCACGCCCGGCACGGGGGTGGCGAGCAGCCGCTTTTGAAAGGCGCTGTCGGGCACCATGTCGTGCCACGCCGGGAGCACCAGCAGCGAGACCTTCACCCCCCAGTCGGCCTTGGAGTGGCCTTCCCACGGGGTGGAGAGGGTGATCAGCCCGGCCACCGAGTAGCGGTGATCGCGGTCCTGCAACATCGACACTGCCTGGCGCGCCACCAGCCCGCCGACACTCTGGCCCACGACGACGACGCTGGAGAAGTCGTGGAGAATCCGGAACTGGTCGAGCACCATGTTCAGCGACTGCGCCGAGGCCTCGAGCCGCTTGCCCGACCCGTACCAGAACAGCCACGGCTGAAAGCGGGTGCGATCCAGCCCGTCGATCAACGCCTGCATGTCGCAGGGCTGGCCGCCGATGCCGTGGACGAAGACGACCGGCAGCTTCACCGGGTCGAACGGCTCCATCAGGTAGAGCGTGTCCTCGCCGTAGTCGTCGACGAAGTCCGCGGGAGACCACATCCCCGTCGCGGCGCGGAACTTCACCAGCCGCGGGTCCTCGAGCGTCACCACCTCGTCGTGGTGGGGGAAGTAGGGCACCGCGGGGTGGACTCCGGCGATCAGGGAGATCTCCAGTCCGGTGGTCGGCTTCTCCTCGAGCAACTCGAACGGCGTCGGGGCGCCGAAATACCCGGCCTGTTCCCCCTCGTCGAAGCTGAGGTTCTTGTTCTCGTCGCGGAAGGCGAACAGCTTGTAGTGGCCGGCCTCGGCGACGAAGCGGAAGGGGCCTGGCTTGTACATCACCACCGTAGACTGGACCCGCTCGACCTTCGCGTCTTCGTTGAGCAGGACGACGATGATCGGCGCGTCCGATTCGATCGCGCTGGACTTCACCTGGCCTTCGATCTCGCCGAGCGCCGCCAGACGCGCGTTGCCCTGGCGAACCTTCACCAGCCCACAGCCACTCAGCATCAGCAGCACAAGGGCCGCGGTCGTTCTCATGGTTTGCTTAAGGGAAAACTCTTCATACAACCCCCCGGCCACCGGGTGGAAGGACACAATCGAGGAAGGTCTGGCGGTCCGCTGCCACCTGTCCCTCGGCTTTGGAGGCTTCCACGGGGCAAGCTCGCGGATTCTCTGGCGCGGCGGGAGAACCCCCGCCTTCCCCCAAATTCCCCTCTAGGCGGCTTCGCGCACGCGGGTCGCGGTGACCAGCGCGTCGATGCTCTTCTTCGCGTCTCCGAAGAGCATCCGGGTGTTCTCCAGGTAGAACAGCGGGTTCTCGACGCCGGCATAACCCGAGGCCATGCCGCGCTTGAGGACGACCACCAGCTTCGCCTTCCACACCTCGAGCACCGGCATTCCGTAGATCGGGCTCGCGGCGTCGCTGAGCGCGCCGGGGTTGACGATGTCGTTGGCGCCGATGACCAGCACCACGTCGGTGGTGGCGAAGTCGGGGTTGATGTGCTCCATCTCGAACACGATGTCGTAGGGCACGCCGGCCTCGGCGAGCAGCACGTTCATGTGGCCCGGCAGCCGGCCAGCGACGGGGTGGATCGCGAAGCGCACCTGGACCCCGGCGTCGCGCAGGTTCTTCGTCAGATCGTGCACCGCGGCCTGGGCGCGGGCGACGGCCATCCCGTAGCCGGGGACGATGACGACGCTCTTCGCATCGCGCAGCCTTTCGCTGGTCTCGTCGGCCTTGATCTCCCGGACCTCGCCGGTCTCGGTCGAGGCTCCGGTGGCCGCCGAGCCCTCGGCGGTGCCGAAGCCCCCGAAAATCACGTTGAGGATCGATCGGTTCATCGCGCGGCACATGATGATGCTGAGGATGGTTCCCGAGGAGCCGACGAGCGCGCCGGTGACGATCAACAGGTCGTTGGCGAGCATGAAACCGGCCGCCGCCGCCGCCCAGCCGGAGTAGCTGTTGAGCAGCGAGACCACCACCGGCATGTCGGCGCCGCCGATCGCCAGCACCAGGTGCATCCCGAGGATCCCCGCGAGCACCGTCATCACCAGCAGGGAGGTCAGACCACCGGCGCCCTCGGCTTGCATGAAAGGCACCGAGAGGCCACCGATCGCCAGCGCCAGCAGCGCGTTGAGCAGGTGGCGGCCGGGCAGCAACAGCGGCCTGCCCGAGAGCGTGCCGCGCAGCTTGGCCCAGGCGATGATCGAGCCGGTGAGGGTGATCGCCCCGACCGCGATCCCGACCCAGATCTCTCCCATGTGGACGAAGCGGGTCGCCTCGTCGGCGAAGTGGCCGCCCCGGGGCGAGAGGTAGCTGCTGATGCCGACGAGCACCGCGGCGAGGCCGACGAAGCTGTGGAGGATCGCCACCAGCTCGGGCATTCCTGTCATCTCCACTCGGCGGGCGAGGACCGCGCCGATCGCCGCGCCGAGAGTCACCGCGCCCAGCAGCATCACCACGCCGAGCTCGCGCCCTTCGTAGCCGTCGGAGAGCCAGGCGAGGCTCGCCACTGCCACCGCCACGCCCATGCCGACCATGCCAAAGCGGTTGCCGCGGCGGGCGGTCTCCTGCTTCGAGAGGCCGGCGAGCGAGCGGATGAAGAGGACGCCCGCCGCGAGGTAGGCCATCGTCACGATTCCGGCGATGTTCGCGATCATCAGTGGCCTCCCTTGACGATGCCCGCCGGCTCTTCGCGCTGGAACATCTTGAGCATCCGCTGGGTGACGAGGAAGCCGCCGGCGATGTTGATCGACGCGACCAGCACCGCGATCGTCCCGAGGATGGACGCCGGATCGAAGCGGGAGCCGATCTGCAGCATCCCACCGACGACGATGATTCCGGAGATGGCGTTGGTGACGCTCATCAGCGGGGTGTGGAGCGCAGGGGTGACGCTCCAGACCACCTGCCAGCCGACGAAGCAGGCGAGGATGAAGACGGTCGAGTGCTGGAGGAAGTCGGGGGGCGCGAACCGGCCGAGGAGGAAGAGCGCCGCGATCACCCCCATGCCGCCGAAGGTTGCGCCCCAGGCGCGCCGGGTCGGGGTCATGATGTCCTGCTGCTTCGGCTTGGCGTCGGCGGGCGGAGGCTTGGCCTGCGCCAGCGCGGCGGGTGACGGCTCCTTCGCCGGCGGCGGGGGGAGGATCTCGCCGCCGTGGGTGAGCAGCGCTGGCCGGACGACGTCGTTGGTGAGGTCGAGCTTGAACTCTTTGCCAGTGCCCATCTCCACCAGCAGGTGGACCAGGTTGGTGGCGAAGAAGCGGCTCGCCGGGCCCGCCATCCGGCTGGTGAGATCGGTGTAGCCGATGATCTTCACCCCGTTGAAGTCGACGATCTCTCCTGGCTTGCACAGCTCGCAGTTGCCGCCCTGCTCAGCGGCCATGTCGACGATCACGCTGCCCGGCTTGAAGCAGACGACGACGTCGCGCGGGAGGAGGATCGGCGCCCGCGTGCCGGGGACGAGCGCGGTGGTGATCACCACGTCCACCTCGGCGGCCTGCTTGCGGAACAGCGCCATCTCCGCGTCGATGAACTCCTTGCTCATCACCTTGGCGTAGCCGCCGCCGCCTTCGCCGCTCTCCTTGACCTCGAGGGTGAGGAACTTCGCCCCCAGGCTCTCCACCTGCTCGCGCGCGGCGGCTCGGGTGTCGAAGGCGCGGACGTCGGCGCCCAGCGCCTTGGCGGCCGCGGCGGCAGCGAGCCCGGCGACGCCGGCGCCGATCACCAGCACCTTGGCCGGGGCGGCGGTGCCCGCGGCGGTCACCAGCGCTCCGAAGACGCCGCCGTAGGCGTCGGCCGCCTCGACCACCGCGCGGTAGCCGGCGAGGTTCGCCATCGAGGAGAGCACGTCCATTTTCTGGGCGCGGCTGATACGGGGGATCTTCTCCAGCGCCAGCGCCGAGACCCGGCGGCCCTTGAGCGCGTCGAGCAGCCCGGGGTTGCGTTCCGGCTGGAGAAGGCTCGCGAGGAAGCAGCCCTCTTTGAGGTGTGAGACCTCGTCGAGCGCGGGCGGGCGGACCTTCACCACCACCTCGCACTCGCCCATCGCCTCGCCCTTGCTGCCGACGGTCGCTCCCGCGGCGGCATAGGCCTCGTTGGGGTAGCCGGCTGCCGCGCCTGCGTCGCGCTCGACCACCACCGTCACGCCGAGCGCGACGAGCTTCTTCACCGACTCTGGGGTGGCGGCGACGCGCCGTTCACCGGGGGCTGTCTCTCGAGGGACTCCGATTCGGATGGCGGTTCTCCTTCCGGATGCTTTTAGCGAACCCCCAGAGGAGGGCGAGCACAAACGCGTCGGGGCTTTGCGCTTCCGAGTGGCTGCCATTATGAGTCCGATGATGACCGCACTGCCGAAGATGCTCAGCCAGCTCGCCAGCCCCTCGTCGATTCGCCAGGTGTGGGGAGTGCTCAAGTCGGTGCCCGGCGGCGGCAAGGTGATGGGGCGGCTGCTGGGTCAGCTGGCGCCCTACACCGGGACGATTCGGCCCGAGATCGTCAACCTCGACGTCGGCTACGCGAAGCTGAAGATTCGCGACCGCCGCGCGGTGCGCAACCACCTCAACAGCGTCCACGCCTGCGCCCTGGCGAACCTCGGCGAGGCGACTACCGGGGTGGCGATGATGATGGCGATGCCCGACGACTCCCGGGGGATCCCGGTTCACCTCGCGATGGACTACCTGAAGAAGTCGCGAGGGACGATCACCTGCGAGTGCAGCTGCGCGGTGCCCTCGTCGAGTGAGCGCAAGGAGTACGAGGTGCGCGGCGAGCTGAAGGACGAGTCGGGCGAAGTCACCGCTCGCGTCTTTGCCCGGTGGATGGTCGGCCCGGCCCGGTAGGCAGCCCGTGAGCTGCTGGAAGTTGACCGGACCATCAGGCGGTCTTCTTGGG
>JAYVRT010000573.1:0-19391 GCA_043776025.1 Archangiaceae bacterium
AGTGCCCCCGAGCGCAGTGACGCGGTTTGACACTCGTGCAGACCTCGCGCGTCGGGGTTAAGTCACGGCACTTCATGTCCGAGGTCTCACCAGAGCTGCTCGCCCGCCTCGTCGCCTCGCGGCAGGGCTACCTCTTTCCGTCGCAGCTGCGGCCGCTGGTGCACACCTTCGCCTCGAAGGTGTTGGCGCTGCTGTTCCCGCACTTCGCGGCCAGCGTGGTGCCGGGCCGGGACGCGGTGCTCGCCGACGTGCTCGAAGCGAAGGTGCTGCTCGCCGACCTGGTGCGCGCGCTCGCCCCGGTTCAGACGGTGCCCGAGGGCATCCCCGAGCTCTTCGTCGAGCAACTGGCCCGGGTGCACGCAATGCTCACCGAGGACGCCGAGGCGATCAACGAAGGCGACCCCGCGGCCCGCAGCGTCGACGAGGTGGTGCTCACCTACCCGGGCTTCCTCGCGATCGCCGTCTACCGCGTCGCCCACGCGCTCCACGCCGGCGGGCTGCCGCTGGTGCCCCGGCTGCTCACCGAGTTCGCCCACGAGAAGACGGGCATCGACATTCACCCTGGCGCTCACATCGGCCGGCGCTTCTGCATCGACCACGGCACCGGCGTCGTCATCGGCGAGACCACCGTCATCGGCAACCGGGTGAAGCTCTACCAGGGCGTGACGCTGGGCGCGGCGACGGTGCAGAAGGAGATGGCGAATAAGCGCCGTCACCCGACGATCGAAGACTCGGTGGTGGTCTACGCCGGCGCCACGATTCTCGGCGGCGACACCGTGGTCGGCCACGACAGCATCGTCGCCGGCAACGCCTGGGTCACCCAGAGTGTCCCCCCCTTCTCGGTGGTGAACCGCGCGGGCGAGATGCGGCCCCGCACCCCGCGCGGCGGCGGTGAAGATCTCGAATTCATGATCTGACGATTGTTCCTCAAAGAAAGGGAGACGACCCATGCGCGCGCAGAGCATCCTCGAGACGATCGGCAACACCCCCCACGTGAAGCTCAACCGCCTCTTCGGCAGCACCCACGAGGTGTGGATGAAGCTCGAGCGCGCCAACCCCGGCGCGAGCATCAAGGATCGCATCGCGCTCTCGATGGTCGAGGACGCCGAGAAGCGTGGGGTCCTCAAGCCCGGCTCGGTGGTGATCGAGCCCACCTCGGGGAACACCGGCATTGGCCTCGCGATGGTCTGCGCGGTCAAGGGCTACAAGTTGATCCTGGTGATGCCGGACTCGATGAGCATCGAGCGGCGGCGCCTGATGGCGGCCTACGGCGCGACCTTCGAACTGACCCCGCGCGCCAATGGGATGAAGGGCGCGATCGCCCGGGCGCAGGAGTTGGTGACCGCGACGCCCGGGTCGTGGATGCCGCAGCAGTTCGAGAACGAGGCGAACATCGAGGTCCACCGCCGCACCACCACCCAGGAGATCCTCCAGGACTTCCCCGAGGGGCTGGACGTGATCATCACCGGCGTCGGCACCGGCGGGCACATCACCGCCTGCTGCGAGGTCCTCAAGGCGAAGTGGCCGAAGCTGAAGGTGTTCGCGGTCGAGCCGACCAAGTCGCCGGTCATCTCCGGCGGGGCGCCCGGGCCGCACCCGATCCAGGGCATCGGTGCCGGCTTCATCCCGAAGAACCTGAAGAAGGAGCTGCTCGACGGCGTCATCGGCGTCGACCACGAGAACGCGTTCGAGATGGCGCGCCGCGCGGCGAAGGAGGAAGGCATCCTCGTCGGGGTGTCGTCGGGCGCGTCGCTCGACGCGGTGAAGCAGAAGCTCCCCGAGCTCCCCGCGGGCAGCAAGGTGCTGACCTTCTGTTACGACACCGGCGAGCGGTACCTGTCGGTCGAGAACTTTCTCTAACCCCACCGCTCCCACCGCTCGGTTGGGTGTGCGCGGATCGCGACGGAGCTCGGCCAGATACCGCGAAGAGAGGACCTCAGCGCGGCCTCGATCCGCAGGCGCAGACGCGTGGGCTACGCTCGAGCCATGTCCGTCTCGCCGTGGGTCCTCGCGGGCTACACCAGCTCCCCCGCGTGGCTCCCCTTCGTGTTCTTCGCGATGGCCGCCGCGGCTGGCGCACTCGCCCTGTGGATCCTCTGGAAGGTGGTGCGCAGCGGCCCGCGCCCGACGAGGGACGTGGTGCTGGCGGTGCTGCTCCAGGGCGCGGGCGCGGTGTCCGCCGGCGCTGCGTACCCGCACGACCCCGAGGTGCTCTGGTTCACCGGCGCGATGGTGTTGCTCGCGCTCGGCTGCTCGGTGCGGGTGCGCCGGCACGGGACGAAGGGCCAGTTCTACGCCGTGGCCGTCGGGGGGTGCGTGGCGGTGCTCTGCTTCCCCTTCCTCGCCATGGCGCTGCAGTAGCGACCTCTTCCGAGCAGCCCCAACGGGGGCGAGTGCCAGGCTAGAAGAACGCGACGCCGGCGCCGACGAGCGCGGTGACACGGCCTTCCTCACCGCAGCAGCCAGGGACGCGGCGGTAGCGAATCTCGCCCTCGATGAAGAAGTGGCGGCCGATGGCGATGTCGAGACCGCCGGCGCCCATGACGCTGACGTGAATCGCGCCCGGCAGCCGCGGGCTGTCGGAGAGCGAGAGGCTCGCCGACGCGTACGGCCGGACGATCGAGCTGGGAAAGAGCGAGAGCTTGGCGCCGATGACGTCCCACGAGCGGCCGTCCTGGCGGAGCTCGCCGTCGGAGCGCAGCGCGAAGAAGCGGCCCAACCGGACCTCGACCCCCGCGCTCTGGGAGAAGGCAAGGCCTTCGACCCGCGGCTCGAAGCCGTCCTTGAAGCCGACGTTCGCCGCCGCGCCCGGCATGTACTTGAGCGCGATCAACGACGGGCCCGGAGGCGGCTCATCGACCACCGCTGGCGCAGCGACCACCACCGGAACCGGCACCACCGGCCGCGGCGGCGCGACATAGACGCGAACCGGCGGCGGGCGCGGAGCGACGAAGACCGGCATCGGCGCCTCGACGATCGGCGGCGCGCAGAACTCGGGCTCCGGCGCGACGTAGATCGGCGGGGGAGTCGCCTCGACCATCGGCGCCGCCTCGTACTGTTCCTGGTACTGCGGCTCGGCCTGGGCGACGACCACCACCTCCTGGCACGGGTCGGGGCGGACCCCGAAGCGCAGGTCGAGCGCGAGGTGCCCGACGCGGAAGTTGATCTCGTTTCCTCCGTGACCGTGGGCTCCGTGGTGACATGCCAGTGCTGCCGTCCCCGCCAACATCGTCACCGCCGCCACGAGCTTGCTCATGGAACAATTCGTTGCCGCACCGGTTGAGGGCGATCATTCCTCCGGTCGATTCTTCAAACCCGCGTAACTTGGGTGAGCTGGCCCACTCTTTCATGAGGTAAAACCGTTGGATGAACCGCCTCCGCTTCTGCCTCAACGGCCGCTGGCTCGAGGAGACGGACATCGCACCCACCACCACCTTGCTGCGGTACCTGCGCGACTCTCGGGGTCTGGTGGGGACGAAGGAAGGCTGCGCCGAAGGCGACTGCGGCGCCTGCACCGTCGCGGTGGCGGAGAAGGGCGACGACGGCAAGCCGCACTGGCGGGCGATCAACAGCTGCCTGCTGCTGATGCCGATGCTCCAGGGCAAGCACGTGGTGACGGTCGAGGCGCTCAAGGACGCGACGACCGGCCAGTACCACCCGGCACAGGAAGCGATGGCGAAGGCGCTCGGCAGCCAGTGCGGCTACTGCACCCCCGGAATCGTGATGTCGATGTTCGAGGCGACCTACCGGTCCGATCTCGACGCGCCCTGGAAGCTCGACGACCAACTGTGCGGCAACCTCTGCCGCTGCACCGGGTACCGGCCGATTCGCGACGCGACGCTGGAGGTCGCCGGCTCCTGCCCGAAGGATCGCTTCTCGGTGGAGCTCAAGGACGCCACGCCCCAGTCGATGCGGCTCGACTACGAGGCCAACGGCCAGCGCTTCTTCACCCCCGACACCTTCTCGGGGCTGTGGGACGTGCTCGACGCCCACCCCGACGCGCGCTTCATCCAGGGCGGCACCGACCTGTCGCTGGAGATCACCAAGCGCTTCGCCCGCCCCCCGAAGCTGGTGTTGCTCGAGGGCATCCCCGAGCTGAAGGCGACCCACGAGACGGTGGACGGCGTCTCGCTCGGGGCCGGTGCGAGCCTGTCCGACGTCGAGCGCTTCACCGAGAAGCGGGTCCCGCCGTTCGCGCGGATGTTGCGGTACTTCGGCGCGCGGCAGATCAAACACCGCGCCACCGTCGGCGGGAACCTGTGCACCGCCTCGCCGATCGGCGATCTCGCGCCGGTGCTGCTGTCGCTCGGGGCCACCGCGGTGATGCGCTCGCGCGCGGGTGAGCGGCGGGTCGCGATCGACGCCTTCTTCACCGGCTACCGGAGGACGGTGCTGCTGCCGAAGGAGCTGCTGGTCGCGGTCGAGCTGCCCCGCATCCCCTCCGGCGCGCTCGCCTGCGCGTACAAGGTGTCGAAGCGCCGAGAGCTCGACATCAGCACCGTCTCCGCCGGCTTCTTCGTCGAGCGCGACTCGCAGGGCGTCGTCACCCGGGCCCGGCTCGCGTACGGCGGAATGGCGGCGACGCCGAAGCGCGCCGGCGCCACCGAGGCCGCGCTGGTGGGAAGGAAGTGGGACGCGGCGAGCATCGAGGCCGCGGTCGGCAAGCTCGCGGTCGATTTCCAGCCGCTGTCCGACCACCGCGGCTCCGGGCCCTACCGCGCCCTCGTCGCGCAGAACCTGCTGCGGGGCTTCTTCGAGGAGACGAAGCTGCAGCCTGTCCCCCGGCTCCCCGAGCGGCACACCGGCACCGTCGTGACCTACACCTGACATGGCCGAGACCCTCGATCCCAGCTCGCCGCTGCACCAGCCTTCTCCCCACGAGTCGGGGCTCAAGCACGCCAGCGGAGAGGCCCGCTACGTCGACGACATCGCCCCTCCCTATGGGCTGCTCGTCGGCCAGATCTTCACCTCTCCCCACGCGCACGCGAGGCTGAAGCGGCTCGACGTCAGCCGGGCGCGCTCGGTCGCCGGCGTCCGCGGAGTCTTCACCGCCGCCGATGTCCCCGGCCTCAACGACGTCGGGCCGGTGGTGCACGATGAGCCGTTGTTCGTCACCACCGAGGCGATGTTCCTCGGTCAGTCGGTCGCGCTGGTGGTGGGTGAGAGCTACGAGGCCTGCCGCGCCGGCGTCGCCGCGGTGGTCGCCGAGTGGGAGGTACTGCCGGCGATCACCACCCTCGACGCCGGGCTCGCCGCCGGCCACTTCCTCTGCGACCCCCACGTGATGCAGCGGGGCGACGTCGAGGGCGCGCTCGCCTCCGCCGCGCTCAAGCTGTCGGGAGAGGTCCGCACCGGCGGGCAGGACCACTTCTACCTCGAGACCCACGCGACCCTGGCGCTGCCCGACGAGAGCGGGACGTTGAAGTTGCTGTGCAGCACCCAGCACCCCAGCGAGGTGCAGGCGATCGTCGCCCACGTGCTGGGCTGTGGCCGGCACCAGGTGGTGGTCGAAGTACCGCGAATGGGTGGCGGCTTCGGCGGCAAGGAGACCCAGGCGGCGCCGTTCGCGGCGATGGCGGCCCTCGCCGCGCTGAAGACGGGGCGGCCGGTGAAGGTCTGGCTCAACCGCGATCAGGACATGCAGCAGACGGGGAAGCGGCACCCGTTCCTCACCCGCTACCACGCCGGCTTCACCGCCGAGGGCGAGCTGACCGCGCTCCAGGTCGAGACATTCTCCGACGGCGGCTTCTCGACCGACCTGTCGCGCGCGATCCTCGACCGGGCGCTGTTCCACACCGACAACGCCTACTGGATTCCCCACCTGCGCTTCGTCGGCCAGGTGGTTCGCACCAACCTGCCGAGCAACACCGCGTTTCGCGGCTTCGGCGGGCCGCAGGGGATGGCGGTGGTGGAGGAGATCCTCGATCGCGCGGCGGAGACCTTGAAGAAGGACCCCGCCGAGGTGCGCCGGAAGAACTTCTATGGCGGCGCGCCGAAGAACGTCACCCCGTACTTCATGGAGGTGAAGGACAACCGCCTCGAGCGCCTGTGGACCGAGCTGCTCGGCACCAGCGACTACGCCCGCCGCCGCGCGGAGATCGACGCCTTCAACCGCGCGCATCCGTGGAACAAGCGGGGGCTGGCGATCACCCCGGTGAAGTTCGGGATCAGCTTCACCACCTCGTTCTTGAACCAGGCTGGCGCGCTGGTGCTGATCTACGCCGACGGCACGGTGCAGCTGAACCACGGCGGCACCGAGATGGGGCAGGGACTGCACACCAAGATGCTCGCCTGCGCTGCGCACGAGCTGGGCGTTCCGCGGCACAGCGTCCGGGCGATGACCACCGCGACCGACAAGGTGCCGAACACCTCGGCCACCGCGGCGTCGTCGGGCAGCGACCTCAACGGGCAGGCGGTGCGCCAGGCGTGCGAGACGCTGCGCGAGCGGATGCGGCCGGTGGCGGCGAAGCTGCTCGGCGTCCCCGTGGGCGAGGTGCGCTTCGCCGGTGGAAAGGTCTTCGGCGCCAGCTCGCCGGACAAGGCGGTGCGCTTCGCCGACGTCGCCAGCCAGGCGCACCTCGACCAGGTGCCGCTCTCGGCGACCGGCTTCTACAAGACCCCGGACATCACCTACGACAAGGCGGCGGGGCGGGGAAAACCGTTCCACTACTTCGCGTATGGCGCGGCGGTGAGCGAGGTCGAGCTCTCGGGGCTCACGGGCGAGCATCGGCTGCTCCGGGTCGACATCCTTCAGGACGTCGGCGCGTCGCTGGTCCCGACGATTGACCTGGGCCAGGTCGAGGGCGGGTTCATCCAGGGCTGGGGCTGGCTCACCTGCGAAGAGGTGCTCTTCGACGACAAGGGCTTCTTGAAGACGCACTCGCCAGACACCTACAAGATCCCGGCGTTTGGTGATCAGCCGGCCCAGTTCACGGTGAGGCTGCTGGAGAACGCTCCGCAGCACGACGTGATTCACGGCAGCAAGGCGGTCGGCGAGCCGCCGCTGATGCTCGCGCTCTCCGCCGTCTCGGCCCTGCGCCACGCGGTGAGCGCGTTCGGGAAGCCGGGGATCGCGGTCGAGCTGAAGATGCCCTGCACGCCCGAGGCGGTGCTGCTGGCGGTGGAGGCGGCGAGGAAGGCGGGCGGCTGACCTTTCAGGGGCAGGTGCGCACGAGCCGTGCGTAGGTGCCGGGCATGCCGGCGTCGCCGTCGAAGCGCTGGTAGCCGATCAACACGTGTCCGGCTCCGTCGGTGGCGAGCACGGCGCTGCCCAGCTGCACCCGGTCCGTCGCCGCTGAGGTGGCGAAGATCACCGGCGTCGGGTCGAGCTTCACCGCCCCCGGGGTGACGCGGAGGAACCCGCCGCTTCCCAACGTCCCGGTGGAGACGAAGACGAGCACGTTCGAGCCGTCGTGGGTCGCCAACGGCCGTGCGGTGGCGCTCGCGAGCGGCGACGCCAGCACCAGCGCCGGCGTCACCGCGCTCAGCGTCGCGTCGATGGGAGCAACGGCGATCTTCTGGCCGGCGTTGTTCGCGAGCAGCACCAGCTTCCCACCGACGTTGAGGAGCTCGGGGCTGGAGAAGTCATTGGCGCCCGAGGTGTCCGACCGCAGCGTTGGCACGCCCAGCGCCGGCGTCGCCACCGCTTGCGCGTTGATCGTCGCCGCCCAGATCTCCGGATTCAGCGCGCGCTCCTGCTGGTCCTCCCAGGCGAGGACGAACGCGGCTCCGTTCCACGCGCTCCGGCCGGCGTGGCTGTAGTCGGTGAGGCCCGGCTTGAGTGGCGCCCCCGCCGTGAGGGCAGCGCCGTTCGAGAGGAGCGCGAGCGAGTTGGCGCGGCCGTTGTAGTAGTCCCAATTGACGAGGAAACCCGTCGGGCTCGCGGTCGCTCCGGCGGCCCGCGGCTGATTGGCGGCGACCCCTTCGAGCGGGAAGGATCCGAGCGCGGCCCCTGTGGACGACAGCAACTGCGCGCTGACGCCGTCCGCCATCGTCTCGAAGACGGCGAGGATTCGCGCGTCGTTGGCCGCGAGCAACTTCAGCGACGGTGGCAAGAGGAACGCGTCGGAGAGGCCGCCGTCGACGCTGATTCGCTTCAGCTCCGTGATGTTCACGCCCGTCTGCGCAAACGCGAGGAGGAAGTCAGCGCCATTCCAGGTGGCGGCGATCGGCGTCGCCGCGTTCGACAGCTTCCACTCGGTGGAGAGCTCGGGCACCGAGAGGAAGCCTCCGTCTGCGTCGTGCAGCGGGTCGTTGACGCAGGCGTGGTTGGCACAGCGCGCCCGGAAGCAAAGCCCGGCGCTCGCACAGTCGGCGTCGAAGCCGCACTCGACGCAGAGCCCCGAGACGCAAACTCCCAAGCCTCCGTCCCGACTGCAGGAGGCTCGCTCCGGACAACCGGCATCGGCGCCGGCATCGGGGCCCGCATCCGCGCCCCCGTCGGGTTTCGGCTGCGGGCCGCCGCAGTCGCACGCCGACAGCAGCATTGCCGCCGCCGCGCCGATCCACCACGTCCCGCCGATTGTCACTCGCGTCTGCCCCTCCAATACCGGATAACCGAACGTAGTCATGCGGCGGCTTCACCCGATAGCAGCGATCTTCCTCGCGGGGTGCACCGCCGCGACGCCGGCGTTCGCGCCTCCGACCGGCGAGACGGTGACCGTCTTCGTCCACGGCTACAAAGGCAGCTTCCTCGACACCGACGACGCGAACCACACCCGCGCCTGGCTCAGCATCGGCCAGTTGTTGTCGTCGGGAGACCAGAGCCTGACGCTGCCGTGGGAAGGGCAGCGGGTGCCGCCGTCGTTTCCGCCGCTGGTGGCGACCGGGCCGTTGACGAAGTTCACCGCGGTGCCGCTGCTCGTGACGCAGGACATCTACCTTGGGTGGATGGAGTTCGGCCGCAAGTGGCTGCCGGGGTTCATTCCCTTCGCCTACGACTGGCGCCAGGACGTGCTCGTCTCGGGCAGGGCGCTGTGCGACTTCCTCGCGAAGCTGCCGGCGAAGCGGATTCAGATCGTCGCCCACAGCATGGGGGGCTTCGTCACCTGGAGCTGCCTGTCGGACAACGCCGAGGTCGCGGCGAGGGTGACCCGGGTGGTCTTCGCGGGGACGCCGTTTCAGGGCGGCCCGCGGATCTTCGGCGACTTCTTCCTCGGCGCCGCCACCGGCCGGAACCGGGCGCTGCTGTCTCGCGACGCGCTCTTCAGCTTCCCCTCGGCGTGGCAGCTGCTCTCGGCGACGAGCGACTTCTTCGTCGACAAGTCCGGCGCGCCGGTGACGCTCGACGCCTTCAACCCCGACGAGTGGGTCAAGCGCCGGTGGGGCGTGTTCGATGGGGAGACAACCCCCGCGGACCGCGCCCAGCTGGAGCGGTTGCTCGGCCACCACGCGGCGCTCCGTGCGGTGCTCGATCGGCCGCTGCTCTCGGGGCCCGAGGTGCTGGCGGTGATTGGCATCGGGAGAAAGACAGTCAGCGGCGTGCGCGTCGTCGGCGAAGGCTTCGACTTCGAGGACCCACCGATGGCGGATGGCGACGGCAGCGTGCTCGTCAGCCACGCGTCGCCGCCGGTGAAGTTCAAGCGGGTCGACACCGGCGCGGAGCACACCCAACTGCTCAACGACGTCGACGTGCAGGCCGAGCTCGAGGTGTTTCTCACTTCGCCCTAACCCCACCGCTCGGTTGAGTGGGTCGCGGATCGCGACGGAGCTCGGCCAGATACCGCGACAGGGATCGGGCCGAGGGGCACGCGAGGCGCGATCAACTCAACCGAGCGGTGGGGTCAGCTGTCCGCGGGGAGAGCGACCGCGCTGGCTCCGGGCTCGAGCTGGATCTGCAGCTTCTGCGACAGCAGCTTCAACTTCTTGCCGACGGTCTTCCGCGACTGGCGGGTGAGCTCGGAGATCTCGTCCTGGGTCAGGCCGTCTCGGAAGGCGTGCGCGACCAGCTCGAGCTCGCTCAAAGACAGGCCCGAGAGCACGTGCTCGAGATCGCTCCGGCTCGCGAGGTCCGGCGTCGAGGAGGTCGCTTCGACGAAGAGCGCGTGCTTCACCGCGTGCGCCGAGCGGTTTCGAAGCGACTGGAGGCAGTGGCGGGTGGCGATCGCGTAGAGCCACGTCAATGGCGAAGCGCGCAGGCGGAAGCGGCCGAGGCCGGAGACCGCGCTGGCGAAGACTTCCTGCACCGCCTCGGCCGCGTCGTCGGGCTGCTTGAGCAAGGCAAGACAGCGTCGGTAGACGACGCCGTAATACCGCTCGAACAGCTCGCCGGCGTCGAGTGCCATTCGTCGATCAGAACTTGAACGGGAAGACGACGGGGTCGCCCGAGGTGCGTGCCTTGGGGAACTTCCAGGTCTTGATCAACTTCGCGATGCAGTGGGCGACGTAGGTGCTCTTGAACTCCTCGGACATCACCCAGACCTGGATCACGACGCCGTTCGCGCTAATCACCCACTTCATCACGAGCTTCCCGTTCACCCCGGGCTCCTTCAGGTGCTGGTCGTTGACGCACCTGGCGAGCTCCGCCCTGTGCGACATCACCACTTCCATGATGTCGGACTGCCTGAGCGAGTCCTTCACTTCGAGCGCCGCGCCCGGCGCAGGAGGAATGTAGGAGGTCCGCCTGGACCAGCGGTCGGTGGCCGGCGGGGCCTTCTGAGCAGCCTTCGGATCTCCGAACGCCCTGTCGAATTCGTCGTCTCCCGGGTCAGGCTTCGCCGGCGCCGACCGGTACCCCTGCAGGTTCACGGGCGGAGGCTTGGACGCCGCTTGCGCCGACGGCTGTGTCGTCAGCGCTGGAGGCATGGAGGGTACGGCGACTGTCTGGGGCTCAACGTTCGTCACCCGCTCGTCGCCCACCGCGACCAGCGACGTGTACGCCGTCACCAGGTGGTGCTCGAGCCCCAGGGTGGTGATCTGCTCAATCGCGTCCGCTCGCTCGCCCGCGTGCTGCAGCCGATCAAACTCCTCGATCTGCGCCCGCGCCCAGAGCACCGGGAGCCCCCGCCCGCCGGTCGCCTGCGCAGGCAGCGAGACCCGCACCTTCATCTCCACCGGCTTGCCGCGGACGCGGCCCTTCACCGTGACCGTCGCGTCGCCGACGCCGATGTTGCGGCCCAGCAGGATCAACGGCTGGGCATCGAACAGGTCCGGAATCCGCCCCGGCAGCACATCGCGCACCTCGACGCCGTCCCAGGTCACCTCGACGTCGGTCATCACCGGCCGTTCGATGCGACGGACGAAGCGCTCGACAGCCGGCTCCGGGTCCTCGTCAGGACGAATGAATTGGTAGAAGCCGCGGCCCAGCTCGCTCAGCCGGCTGAGCAGGTAGTGGTTCACCGACGTCCCCACGCCGAGCGCGAACAGGCGCGAGCGGCCGAGCAGGCGCTCGGTGGCGGTGAAGATCTCCCGCTCGTTGCCGATGAAGCCGTCGGTCATCAGCAGCACCACCCGCAGCCGCTGAGGATCCTCCGGCAGGTTCAGCGCCTTCTCGATGCCCGACAGCTGGTTCGAGCCGCCCGCGGCGGGGAGGCTGTCGAGATACCAGAGCGCGCGGGAAACATTCTGCGGGGTGCTCAGCAGCGGCGAGTCGTGGAACGCCGACGCGGTGCTCGCGAAGTCGATCAACATGAACGTGTCGGCCGGGTTCATCTGCTGCAGCGCCGACCGCATCGCCCGCTTCGCCGCCTCGAGCGGCGGGCCCATCATCGAGCACGAAGTGTCGACGAGGAACACCATCTCCTTCGGCTGAATGTCATCCGCGGCCTCGACGGCTGGCGGCATCACCATCAGCGCGAACGTGCCGCCAGGGCCTCCGGTCGCCACCAGCGCGGCGCGGCGTTCGGCCCCGCTCACCTTCCAACGCAGAATCAGATCCTTGTTCGGAACCCGGTCGGACGCATCGAGCACGATGTCCGCGGTCTGTGCCGACGTCCGGCTCGCGAGCAGGCGGTGCGAGCTCGACGACATCGCCTCGATCGCCATGCCCGCGTTGAGGTGAATTGTCACCGAGATGTCCCGTCCGTCGCGCTCGAGCGGCGGGGTGATTCGCGAGGCGTCGATCACCCGGGTGGAGTCCGCCGAGGTCCCGGTTCCCTGCGACTGGCCGGCGAGCGGCTGGCCGGGGATGTAGCGGGGGCCGACCACCATCGGGAAGTCGAAGAGGAACTCGCCGTCGTCGAAGTGCACCGGCGCCACGAACGTCAGCGTCACCTTCACCGCCTCGTGTGGGAGCAGGTTCGCCACCGACTGGGTGAAGATGTTCGGCCGTTCCTGGTCGAGCAGCGCCGCGCGGCGGCCCTCGCTCTTTGCCTGCTCGTACTGGCGCCGCGCCACCTCGCGCTTCTGAATCTGGGCGCGAATCTGCCGGCCGCCCGCGGTGAGGAGCAGCTCGTTCACCGCCGCGTCGTCGGGCAGCGGGAAGACGTAGACGCCCTCGACGGGCACCGAAAACGGGTTCTCGAACTGTTGGGTCACCGTCAGCGTGGCGACCATTCCGGTGATGTCGGCCACCACCTCGGTGTGCTTGAGCAGGAACGGCTGCGTCGGCCCATCGGCCGCGGAGGCCTCGAAGCTGCCCTGGCCGAGCTCGACCTGCTGGCCCCGCAACGACAGCTTGCGCAGCACCGTCGGCCGCGCCGCCGGACGCACCTCGAGGACCGCTGCCCGGGCGCTCCGCGCACCCGGCGTCGAGGGCAGGGGAGCCGGAGAAAGGGTGACGGTGGCGACGAGGGCAGCAGCGAGGGTGGGGACGACGGCGAGCAGCATGGCGTTTCTCCTCCAGCGCCGATCCACCCGGTCGAAGACCTGGCGGGCCGGCAGTGAGTGCGACGAACGAGAGAACTCCGCTGCTTGCTGGCGCATCCGATCGAGCCGCGCCGTGCAGTGGGCGCAGCCCTGGGAGTGGTTCCGCAGCCCGTCGAGCGCCGGCCCGGTCAAGTCTCCGGAGAGGTGGCGTTCGAGGTCGAGTGCGGACGGGTGTCGATCGGAAGTCAGGAGGTGCCTCGCAGGTTTGGGAGTTAGTTCCCCGAGCCGGAAATGTCGCGAACTGAACACGCGGTCAGGCCTGCGCCCTTTCTTGGTGTTCTGATTGCCCGAATTATCGGGTTCCAGTTGTTCTGACAGACAAAGGGGTGAAGCGCAGAGAGACTCCAGAGGATGAAAACGCTCTTCGTCGTCGGTGTGGCGGTGCTCCTCAGTGGCTGTGGGCGCGGCGCCCCGGTTTGGCCGCCGCAGGTCATCGAGCCACCTGCGCCAGTGACGCCGATCTGTGCGGCGCTCGAAGCCGCACCGAGCCGGGTGGTGCTTGCCGGGGTGACCGGCGAGTACGGCTGCGTCCAGCAGCTGCGCTTCGTCCACGCCGACGGCACGCTGAGCATCGCCGGCAGCCTCGGCGAGAAGCGGGCCCACCCGGCGTCGTGCATCTACATCTCGGACATCGAGGTCTCCGCTGACGGCGACTACATCCTCGCCGAGCGCCTCACCGACGGCGCGATGCTCTTCGATCGCAGCGGCGTTCTCCTCGTCCAGACCGAGAGCCTGGAGACGATGCGTCCGGTGCTGCTCGCCCGGAAGCTGTGGGGTCTGCTTGACGTCGCCAACGGCTACCAGGTCCTGGGGAAGCCCATCCGTGGGCGCGTTCCGGTTGAGCACTACGACAGCGGCAGCGGTCACTTCCGCGGGTGGATGAACGCCGTTGACCTGAGCGTGACGGCGATCTCTCCGTCGGTCCCGCTGGGCAGTGCGGAAGTTACCTTCGTCGGGGATTCGTTCGGAGCGGTGGTTCAGGCCAACGGCTCCGCGCAGTGGCTGAAGATGACCCCCGATGAGACGACGCTGAACCCGGTGCCCGACTACCGCGGAGAGACCTACGTCAACGTAAAGGACCGCCGCGATGACTGGGTGGTGATCGGCAGCTATGAGGCCAATCGCTCGTGGCGGGTGAGAACGTCGATCGGCGCGGTCGAACTGCTCGCGCCGGCCGTGCCTGCGTCGATGACCCAGTTCCGTTACGCGGCGAGCACGCCCGGCTCGCGGCTCTACCTCGACCTCGATGACGACGGCGGGTTCGTCGACACCTTCCGCAACGCGTATGCCGCGGGCATGTTCCACTCTCCGGACGGTGTGCGCGACTGGACTTTGATCGGTCGCGAGGTGACTGGGCTCCAAACGCTCTACGGGCGCGGCGCCCGCGGGACCTACGTGGTGACGAGCTCCACGCAGGTTTCGTCGGGTGAGCCGATCGCCAGCTGGGCAGCGGCGCCGGTGTCGGTGCCTGCTCCGCTGACCGGAAGCATCACCCAGGTGGTGCGCCCCTCGACCGGCGTGTCGGTGCAGCTGCCCGCGACGGCTGGCGTGATGGTCAGCCAGCGCGGCGTCTGCGTGTCGCACTTCACCGGCAACGCCGACGTCGCGGTGACCGACATGAACACCGGGCTCACCCAGTCCGTGGCTGGCTTCAACGGCTCGCGGTTGACCTGGCTCGAGTAGCCCGGGCCCTGGTTGATGCCGGTGCAGGCGGGCGGACGCCGAGCGTCGTCAGCAGCCTCCACGCAACGGCCTCGTCGCCTCCAAGCACGAGGACGCCGCTGCGCAACAGCTGGGCCGGTGGAACCGACCTGGGAAACAGGTCGCCGAGCACGGCGGTGCTCTGCGCGGTCAACGTCGCATCGGGCCGCACCGCCGGTCGCTGCTGGACCCGAAGCCGCTCCGGCTCGAACACGAGCTCGAACTCGAGGACGCCGACCTTCACCCCGAGAACCCCACGGTCCCCGCCGAGGTACCGGCGCTTGAGAGACAGCAGCGCCCACCCCGCGTTGACGGTGTCGTGCTTGCGGGGTGCGTCGAGGTAGCGCCCGCCAAAGCGCCCCAGCTCCATCACCACCGGTTCCAGCGCCGCGCCCGCGTCGGTCAGCCTCCACCCGCGCTCCACCAGCCCCGCGCGCTCCAGCTCGGAGAGGCGGGCGGCGAGGAGGTTGGTGGTAATCCCCGGCAGCTCGGCGAGCAGGTCGGAGTAACGGCGCGGGCCGAGCAGGAGGTTGCGGACGATCAACAGGGTCCATCGTTCGCCCATCACGTCGAGCGCGCGGGCGACTCCACAGAACTGGTGATAACTGCGCCGCATCGTCTTGTACTTTATAAAACAGTAGTAGATACTACTAGTAAATAAAGCAAGGAGAAGACGGGTGGATCTGATCCAGGTGGGGATCGCGACGGTCGCGGTGGTCGTCGCGGGCTTGTTCGTCGCTGGGCAGTTCAAGGCGGGAGCGCCCGTGGTGCCCAGCGCCCTGGCTGCCGTTTCCTGGCTCGGCCTGTGGTTCGCGCTCGCGTCCACTGGGACCTTCGAGAGGTTCGACGCCCGGCCGCCGCCATTCGCGCTGGTCTTCGTCGGCACCGTGGCGATGGGCCTTGGGCTGGGGCTGTCGCGCGTCGGGGCGCGGCTCTCGCAGACCGTGCCGCTGGGAGCGCTGATCGCCGCCCAGGGCTTCCGGCTTCCGCTCGAGGTGGTGATGCACGAGGCCGCCGCGCGCGGAGTGATGCCGGTCCAGATGTCCTGGTCGGGGTGGAACTTTGACGTCGTCACCGGCGCTTCGGCCCTGCTGGTCGGCATCCTCTCGCTGCAGGGCATGGCTTCGCGCCGACTGCTCTGGGCCTGGACGGCGCTCAGCTTCGTCACCCTCTTCGTCGTGGTGGGAATCGCCGTCGCGTCGATTCCGCTGATTCACGCCTTTGGGACCTCGCCCGAGCGCCTCAACACCTGGGTCGCGCGGCCGCCCTACGTCTGGCTGCCGACGGTGATGGTGGCGGGTGCGCTCGCGGGCCAGTTGATCATTGTCCGCCGGCTTCGGGCGCTGACGACGCGTTCCTGAGCTGGAACGCGGTGATGCCAAAACGCACCCCTCGACTCACCGGGGCCCGCGCTATGAGCGCCTCCATGAACTCCCGCGCTCTGCTGGTCGTCACCCTGGTTGGCTTCGGAGGCTGCGCCGGAATTCCGCTGCCGAAAGACAAGCTCACCGATTCTCCGGGGGGGCTGATCTTCAACGGCTACGCGAAGACGAACATCGACTGCTTCATGTGCCACAACGGAAACGGGCAGGGCACGATGCGCGGGCCGTCGCTGGCGGACAAGGTCTCCGACGGTTCGGACCAGGAGATCATCGACGTCATCAAGAACGGCGACGGCCGGATGCCGGCCCACAAGGATCGCCTCAGCGACGAGGAGGTCGGGCAGATCCTCGCGTGGCTGCGCACCAGCTTCCCCGCGACCGCCAAGACGGCCAAGCCGTAGGCGCAGGGGCCAGGCGACTGAGCTCGGGCGCAGGCACGGACGTTGACCCGACCGGCGTTCAACCGGTACGCCGCAGGGCATGGGGACCGGGGCGGGATCCGAGGCGAGTTCGGTGGGCGCTTGAGCAGACTGGCGACGGCCGTCATCGGGGCGGGCCCGGCTGGGCTCCTCTTCTGCATCGCGTCGCGACTGCTCGGCCAGCGCAACGGAGCTGAAGCCTGGCCGATTTGGCTCTTCGACAAGCGACTGAAGTACGAGCGCACCCACCGGTTGCGGCTGGCCCCCGAGCCCTACCGGGAGCTGAGCGTGGACCTGCGCGATTCGCGCTTCGACGAGATCGTCTCGTTTCTCGAGCAGCAACGGTTCAGCGTCGAGGTCAATCGGCTGGAAGAGCGGTTGGTCGGCCTGCTCGCGGATCTCGGTATCACCAAGGAACTGGCAGCGGTGGGCAGCGGCCCCGACGAGCTGTCCCTTGAGGGTCTGCGGCGAAAGCTCGAGACGGATGGCCGCCTCAAACCGGAGGACCCTCTGACCATCGTCGGGGCCGACTCCGTGCACAGCGCGGTGCGTGGGTTGGTGAGCCAGGGCGCGGATCCGATCGAGCGGACGCACCAACACCTGACCCGGCTTCGCGTCAGCGGCCCCGGATTGCCGGCCGCCCTCGGAGTCGTCGAACAGCTCAAGTTCTCGAAGGTGCTTGCGTCGCTGCTCGACTACCGGCTGACCTCCGGAGGCTTCGCGGAGGTGGACCTGTTCCTCACCGCCGATGAGCACCGCGCGCTGGTGCCGCTCGGCGCCTCTCCGCGAACGCCGGTGGACCTGGTTCCCGGGACGCTGCGGTCGCTGTCGGCGCCGTTCTTCGCGCGGATCGTCCAGAGGCTGCTTGAGGGATTTGGCGCCGGCGCGTGCCAGGTCTCGCTTCAATCGACCTTCAAGCTCGAGCACCGGTATCTGGCGACCCCGGTGTTCGAGCGGCCGCACCTCAAGGCGACGGTGTTCCTTGTCGGAGACGCCGCGGTCTCGCTGCCCTTTCAGCGAGGCATGGCCTGTCTGGCGAGCTGCGCCCAGAGCCTGGCGTACGTGCACTGCGATCTCGCCGGCCTCGCCGCCAGAACTCCGGCCGACATGGAGTCGGCCCGCGCTGAAGTCTCCCGACTCTTCTTCGCCCCAGACCGCCCGCTGCTCTATGGCGCGCACCCGGTTCCGGGAAAGATCTTGAAAGCGGAGGCCACCGTCTACCGAGGGAAGCCGGGGTGGGTCGTCTTGAACAGCGCGGCGCTGCTCACGAGCGTTCACGTGCTTCATCGAGACGCCAACGGCCGATGGAGCTCGGGCCACCACTTGCGGCCGACGGGGAGAAGCGCCGCGCTCGCGGACTTCGCGTCGAGGGTCAGTCCTGCGGAGCGCTACCGGCTCGAAGTCGACGCGGCGAGGCGCCGTGAGATGCGGGTGGTGTCGGCCCGGGCACGTCTTGTTCGAGGAGCGCGGGAGTTCGTCCGGGTGAGCGCCGCGCTGCCCTTTCCGATGCAGACATGGCTGCTCAGCCTCCCGGACCCGACGGTTCAAGACGGCGCGAAAGATCGGCCCACGCTCGCCTTCTGGGCCAACCTGGCGCTGGCCGCCGCCGGTGCGATCGCCGCCCTCGGCGCGTTGTTGCTGGCGTCGAGGGTCGACGCGAGGCTCGCCTGGTTCTGGCTGCTGGCGTTGCCGATCGAGCTCGCCGGAGGAACCGCGTTCGCAGTGGCCCGTTCGTTCGAAGGCGGTCCACAGCGTCACACCCGCGCGGTCTGGCGTCTTCAGATTGTCGGCCTGTTTATCGGCGGCGCCGCGTTGGCGGCGTTGGGGGTTTCGGGGGGGATTCAAATCCTCGCGCTCAGCACCTGGTTCCTCGTCGCCCTGCCGTTCGTGGCAGGTTGGTACCTGTTCGAAGCGCTCGATCGCCGGCTTTGGCGACGCTCCGCACTTTGACCTGCTGCTCACCGCCGCCGACGAGGCTGTCTTCATGCGCGGCCGTGGAGCAAGGCCCGCACCTGTAGCGGTGCTTTGCGTTCGCCACTGGGACCCCGTTGGGCGATGGGCGGTTAGCCGGGGACGGCAGTGGCCGGGTGTCCCAACTCGAGGACACCCGACAAAGCAAGTGGCGTACGGTGCCCCTGGGTTTGCCGCAATCAGACTGGTAACGCCCGACGGTCCGAGTTAACCGACGCGGAATGCGATCCCTGCTCATGTGCGCCGCGGTTCTTTCTGCTCTCGGTTGTGGTGCCGGTGACCCCGGGGGCTCCGGAGGCGGGTCGGCCGGTGGCGGAGGTTCAGCCGGCGGAAGCGGCGTCGGTGGCGGAAGCGGCGGAAGCGGCGTCGGCGGCGGAAGCGCCGGCGGAACTGGCGGAAGCGGCGTCGGCGGCGGAAGTGGCGTCGGCGGCGGCAGCGGGGGCGGCGGGCTGACGGTGGATCAACAGGCGCTGCTCACCGCGCGCCCGTACTCGATGGTCGTCCCCAGCGGTTACGACGGCGGCACCGCGCCGATGGTGCTCCTCCTCCACGGCTACAGCGCCACCGGTGCGATCCAGAACCAGTACTTCGGCTTCACCGCGCTCGCCAACGCGAAGGGCTTCCTCCTCGCGCTGCCCGACGGCACGCTCGACAGCTCGGCGAAGCGCTTCTGGAACGCGACCGACGCCTGCTGCAACTTCTACGCGCCGTTCGTCGACGACGTCAGCTACCTCACCGCGATCCTCGACGACGTCGCCTTCAAGTACCGTGTCGACCCCAAGCGGGTGTTCGTCGTCGGCCACTCCAACGGCGGCTTCATGTCGCACCGGATGGCCTGCGACAAATCCGAGCGGGTCGCCGCGATCGTCAGCCTCGCCGGCGCCAACTGGAAGGACCAGACCAAGTGCGCGCCGACCCATCCGGTCTCGGTGCTGCAGATCCACGGCACGGCCGATCAGACCATCGGCTACGACGGCGGCTCGAACGGTCCATACGCCTACCCCAGCGCGCCGGAGACGGTGCAGGGCTGGGCGACGAAGAACGGGTGCACCGGGTCGCTGGCGCCGATCGCGGGCACGCTCGATCTCGACAACTCCGTCGCCGGCAACGAGAC
>JAYVRT010000574.1:0-5157 GCA_043776025.1 Archangiaceae bacterium
GGAGGGATATGCCAATCCGAACCGCGCCGTTGAAGTCGATTCGCCCGCAGCCTTCGCCTGGTCCGCTCAAGTCGACGCCCCCGCCGCAGAAGACGGGGCCGCTCAAGAGCATCGCGCCGCACCCGCCGCCTCCCGGTGGCCGTGGCTGGGGTCCGCTGAAGTCGATTCGGCCGCCGCAGACCGGGCCGCTGAAGAGCATCGCGCCCCACCCGAACACCGGACCACTGAAGTCGATTCGGCCGCCCCAGACGGGGCCGCTGAAGAGCATCGCGCCGCACCCGCCGCCGATGAAGACGGGGCCGCTGCGGACCGTGCCCCCGCACCCCAACACCGGGCCGCTGAAGTCGATTCGCCCGCCCCAGACGGGCCCGCTGAAGAGCATCGCGCCTCACCCGCCCCCGATGAAGACCGGGCCGCTCAAGAGCATCCCACCGCACCCCAACACCGGGCCGTTGAAGAGCATCGCGCCGCATCCGCCGCCGATGAAGACGATGCCCGAGCCGCTGAAGTCGATTCGCCCCCAGTGATCGCCGGCTGAAGGTGGCTGGTCTTCCCCGCGGGTGGGGGTTGGGGGCGCTGGTTCGCGGTGCGCCCCAATCCGGAAGGAACACGCTCGAGGTGCGGCCCCGCGCCTCGGGCGGCTTCGCGCTGATCAAGCTGTCGTCGCCACCTGCCCCTGCGCTCGAGCGCGAGGCGGGCGTGCTCGTCTCTTTGGCTGGCCGCCGCCTCGGCTTCGCGCTTCCCCACTTGATTGGCTTCTCCGCCCCGCACGGCGCGCTGGCGATCGGCTGGGCCGCGCGCGCGCACTCGCTCCACGCGCTGCAGATGCGGGCGCGCGGCCTGCGACCGTCGCTCGCGGCGTCGCTGGGAGCGGCGCTCGCCTCGCTGCACGGATCGGACCCGGCCGGGCTGACCCCCACCCACGCTTCGGCGGAGCTCGTCCGCAACCTCGCCTGGCCCAGCGTCGCCTGGTACGCCACGCTCAACCCGGCGTCGCTCCAGTTCCTCTCAGCGGTGCAGCGGGCCGGCGGCGCGTTCTCTGCGCTGGTGGGCCTGGCGGAGGCGGCGGAGGGCGCGCGCAGCCTGGCGCCGGTGCACGGAGACTTCCGTTTCCCCAACCTGCTGCGGCAGCGAGATCGGTGGCTGTTCGTCGACTGGGAGCTGGCAGGTTTGTCGGACCCGGCGGTCGACGTCGGCAGTGGAATCGCCGAGGTGCTTGGGGCGATGGTGGCCCCGGGCTCCGAGTCCGAGCAGCTGACCCAGACCGCGGCCCGCCACTGGCTGACGCGCTTCTGGCGGAGCTACCGCGACCAATCGGGGGCCGACGTCGCCCTTGCCCACCGGGCGCTGCAGTGGGCGGGCGAGGCGCTGCTGCGGCGGGTCTATTCGCAGGCGCACTACGACAGCCGCTTCGACGCCAGCAGCGGTTACCTGATCGACGCCGCGCTCGAGCTGCTGATCCGCCCAGCGGCCTGGCGCCGGCGCCTGCTCGAGGCTCGGCGATGAACCGCGCGCTCGTCGACTCGCTGCGGCCGTTCCTCTCCGCTGCGAGGCGCCGCCCTTCGCACGCTGAGCTCACCGAGCTGCTCTACCAGCGGTGGTTCATCGACTGGCGCGCCCCACGGCACCTCGACGCGCAGGCGGCGGGAGATCACCGCCTGGTCGCACAGCTGAGCCACCTCGCCGGCTCGGGCACCTGGCTTGCCCCGGACTGGACCGTGACCGCCCGCGCCGCCCATCGGGCGTTCGTGACCGACGGGGCGGTGCAGCTCTACGTCGACGCCACCCAGCAGCTGGTCCCCGCCGAGCCCGCGGTGGCGGACACCGTGCAGCTGCGGATGCCTTGCGCCCGCGGGTGCGCCACGCCGGGCTTCTTCCTCCTCGTCTCCCAGCAGGGCCGGGCGACGGCGGTGCACGACAAGCTCTACCTGCACCTGACTCCCGCGGGCGGCCGGGCGGTGATCGAGCGGCTGAGCCGGCTCGACGCGCGCTTCGAGGTCAAGGTCGCCAACTCGGCCGCCGCCTACGGCCGGCGCGACTCCGGCGTCGTCTACCTCGATCCCCGTCACCGGAATCGCCTGATGCGTGCGCTGCTGCCGCTCAGTCAGAGGCGAGGGCTGTTCGCCGCGTCGGTGCCGCCGATGACGAAACGGCTGGCCCGCGGGATCGCCGTGGCGCAGCCGGAGCCGGTAGACGCCGAGGCGCCCGCCAGCTTTGGCGACGAGCGCTGCAAGCTTGTCGCGAAGGCACTGCTCGAGGCCACCCCGATGACCCTCACACAGCAGCTGGAGCGGTCACTTCGGGAAGCGGGGATCAATCCCCGGGAGCCGTGGCGACGATCTTCAAAGGGGTAGACGTTCATCCGACATTATGCTACCTGCGCCTACCTACTCATTAGGGAGCGCCATATGAAGATCGCCTGGATGACAGTTGGACTGATGCTGGTGGGGTGCGGTGTTTCGCAGTCGGAGGTGATCGAATCGAGCGACACGGTCGGCGTCGACGGCACCGAGCTCTCGGCGAGCTCCCGGACCTACGTCACCCTGACCCGGGACATGCGCCGGTGCCTGTCTCCCGTCTGCGGCGGCTACTTCGTCACCGACGTCAACCGCGTCAGCCCGGCCCCCCGCTACGTCAGCGGCCTCACCTTCGCCGGGTCTGGCCTGGATGAAGAGACGATCAACAAGGCGCTCGAGGCCGTGGGGGGCGAGCTGGTGCTCCGGGGCAAGTTGGGCGCCGAGGAGAAGATGTTCCACACCCGTCCCTTCCTCGTCTCCGGTGCCTGGCGTGGGCTGCCCGGGATGAAGGTCGCCGCGGGCGACGCCTTCGACAGCGTCGAGCCCCTCGACGTGCAGTGCTTCGCCGCGCCCTGCCCGACGGGCCGGGCGACGAGGCTGAACGCCGGCGGCACCACCACCTTCCACGAGATCGATCTCGATTCCGCCGCGCTGGTCCGGGTCGATCGGGCGTGGCTGCTCAGCCGGATCAACCTCCACGACGCGATCGTCGCCGCGCACTTCGTCACCCGGCCGGGCGGGCCGGGCGGCGTCGCGCGGGTGCTCACCGCGAGCCAGGTCTTCGTCAAGCTGCCTGAGGCGCCCGGGCCGTGCCCGCTGGTGAAGATGCCTCCCTGCGCCGCGGGGACGGTGCGATCCTTCAACCGCAACGTCGACCGCTGCGAGCTGCCGAGCGCCTGCGTCATCCCTGGTGTCTGCGCCCAGTACCAGCCCAACTGCGAGGCCGGCTACACCCTTCAGTCGTGGAGCGGCGGCTCGCACGCCTGCCAGGTCTTCGCCTGCGACCCGGCCTTCTCGCTGTAGCTAGACCTCGGACGACTGCGCGAGCCGTTCGGCCTGGGTGACCAGCTCCCGGGCCATCTGAAACATCCACTCGGCGCCCACCGCGGGCGCGCGCCAGTGGGCCTGGCCATCGAGCTGGGCTTTGAGCCGGCCGAGCAGGACGTCGCTCCAGGTCGGCAGCGGAAACATCACGTCGAGGTGCACCGAGTCCTGCACCGTCCGGGTGGAGTGCCAATAGCCGCGCGGGAGAAACAGCACGCTCCCTGGCCGCAGCACCACGCGCCGCGCGTTGGCGAGTGTCCGGGGCGTCCGGCCCTTCCAGTCGGGCAACAGCTCGGCCGGTACCGGGTCGACCGCGACGTGATTCACCCCGGGGAAGGAGATGTTGTGGTTGGGTGCGAAGGTCCACTCCTTCTTGCCCTTCAGCTGGACGATGAAGCTCTCCTGGCTGTCGAAGTGCAGCGGGGCGCCGACCTGCGCGCGGGAGGCAAACACGCCGAAGCGGGGCAGCTGATCCGAGACGCCCAGCTCGCTGCGCAGCTGCGCCAGCCACCGGCGGGTGCGCGGCCGGGAGAGCGTGACTTCCCAGCAGTAGATGCTGACCCCCGCTCGATAGAACGCGAGCGCCGCCTCGGGGGACACGGCGTAGCTTGGGAAGCGCGGCCCGTCGCGCACCTGGGCGTAGGTGGCCCCGGCGGGCAGCCTCAGCAGCGAGGGGAGGTCGAACGCCGCCTTGGGGTCAACCAACCCCGAGAGGCGCTCGAGCGGCCCGTGGGCGAGGAAGGGCGCCGAGGGCCAGGCGGTGCGGAGAAACCGCTCTGCCTGCCGGGCGCCGAGCAGCTCGGCGAGCGCCATCAGTCGTCTCCCCGAAGTCCGGAGGGTCCATCGGCGGCGGCGAGCGTCTGAAGGTACTCGCCCTCACCTTCGGACAGCGGGCCTCGCGCGAGCGCGTCGGCGAGTTCCCGGACCTCGAGCCGGCTCATCGGGGCGCAGAGGACGCCGTCGAGGCCGGCTTGAGAGAGGGCGAAGCGGTAGTGATCCGCCGGCGTCGGGCGCCACCTGTCGGCCGGCAGCCCGAGCGCGTCGAGCCGGGCCGGCGGCACCCACCCGTAGGTCGACTTGAAGTTGAACAGCAGCGGCCGCTTCTTCGGAAGCCCCGCGAAGAGATCGTCGCGCGCTCCGGTGTGGCGGGCGTTGTAGCGAATCAACGCGAGGTCGACGACGCCCTGGGCGATCGCCCACGCCGCGGTGGTGCGCTGGTGGAAGCTGGCGCCGATCGCCTGCACGCCGCAGAAGCCGTTGGCCTTGTGCTGGGCGTAGATCGGCAGGCGGCCCGACAGCTCGTTGCCGTAGGCGCCCCCGGCGATCGCGACGTCCAGCCGCTTCAACGCCGGGACCGCCTCGAGCACCTCCTCGAACGGCGCGGCACAGAAGTCCGGCTGGGTGACGTAGGCCGCGGCGGCGATCACCACCTGGTCCCGGCGGCCCTTCTTCTTGAGCAGGTCGGCCAGGCCCCGGCGGAGCGGCTCGTAGAGTGGCCAGTGCATGTCGGCGGTGAGGAAGAAGAAGTTGATCCCCGCCTCGAAGGCGGCGCCGACGACGTCGGACGATCCGACCGCGCCGAGGCAAAGCGGGCTGACCCCGAGGCCCTTCGTCAGCGCCAGGCGATCGGTCGGAGTTGGGAGGCGTGGGCGAAGAGCCATTTGACCGCGACACCGTACACGGTTATTCGAGCGCCTCGCACCGGGGAGCCTCTTTGCAAGGGGCTGAGAGATTGGTGAGCCAATCGACCCGCTGAACCTGATCCGGGTCATGCCGGCGGAGGGATGTGCCTTGACGAAGAAGAACTCGCTGAAAG
>JAYVRT010000575.1:0-1622 GCA_043776025.1 Archangiaceae bacterium
GGAGCCCGACGAAATGGATGCGACGGAGCAACCCCCCCGCACCCGGGACTACCTTTCCCGAGCCAGCCGCAACACCGTCCCAATGGCCTTGAACACCTCGGTCCGCGAGATCTTCGATCGTCCGTGCCGCCTTTCCTCGAAGATGATGGGGATCTCCGCCACCTGGCCGCCGCTCTTCAGCACCCGCACCAGCATCTCCACCTGGAAGGAATACCCTTCAGCGAGAACGCTGGAGAAGTCGATGCGTCGCAGCGCCTCCGCGGTATAGCAGCGGAAGCCGGCGGTGCAATCGCGAACCTTGAGGCCCAGCATCCCGCGGGCGAAGATGTTGGCGCCTTCGCTCAGAAGCCGGCGGTGGAAACCCCAGCCGCTCGTGCCGCCGCACGGGATGTACCTGGACCCGATGACGAGATCGAAGTCCGCCGCCTTCGAGAGCAAGTCCGGCACGTAGGCTGGCTTGTGGGAGAAGTCGGCGTCCATCTCGATCACATAGGCGTAGCCCGCGTCCAGCGCCCAGCGGAACGCATGAAGGTACGCCCGCCCCAGCCCTTCCTTCTTCTCGCGGTGCAGCACCTTGATCCGCGGGTTCTTCGCCGCGAGCGCGTCGGCGAGCTGGCCGGTGCCGTCGGGGCTGTTGTCGTCGACGACGAGGATGTCGACCCGGGGCTCCGCCGCGAGCACCGCTGCGGTGATCGGCTCGAGGTTCTCACGCTCGTTGTACGTGGGGATGATGACCAGTGCCGGATTCACGCCGCGCGCCGTTTAGCATCGGCGCTCAGTCCAGCGCGCGAAAAGTGCTAAACGGACGGCACGATGTCCGAGCAGCTGGGCGCCTACGTCCTCGACAAGCGAATCGGCGCTGGGGGAATGGCCGATGTCTTTCTCGCCCGGGGCCCGGGCGGCGTCTGCGTGATCAAGCGGCCGCACCCCCACCTGTGCGCCAGCGCCGACTTCGTCCGGATGTTCCTCGATGAGGCGTCGCTGCTCGCCCAGCTGAACCACCCGAGCATCGCCCGCATCTTCGACCTCGGTCAGCAGAACGGCGTCTACTACCTGGCGATGGAGTACGTGCCCGGGTTCGATCTGATGACGATCAGCCTCGAGCACGAACGGCAGGGTGAGTACATGGCCCCCGAGCTCGCGGCGAAGGTGGTCGCCGACGCCGCCGGAGCGCTGCACTACGCCCACGACGCGGTGGGCGCCAACGGCCAGCCGCTCCACATCATTCACCGCGACGTCAGCCCGCACAACATCCTCGTCAGCACCCGCGGTGAGGTGAAGTTGATCGACTTCGGCGTCGCGCGCGCCGCGAAGACGATGCATCGCACCCAGGCGGGCCTGGTGAAGGGCAAGTACCCGTACATGTCGCCGGAGCAGATCACCGGGCAGACGATCGACCGCCGGGTCGACGTCTACGCGCTCGGGCTGGTCCTCTACGAGCTGCTCACCAACGCCCGGGCGATCGCTGGAGATCTCGAGGTGCAGCAGATCGAGAACGCGCGCCACGGGCGGATCAAGCCGGTGGAGCAGCTGCGGCCCAACGTCCCTTCGACCCTGCGGAAGATTCTCGCCGGTGCGCTCCACCCCCAGCCCGAGGGGCGGTACCCGTCTGCGGCCGCGCT
>JAYVRT010000576.1:0-5137 GCA_043776025.1 Archangiaceae bacterium
CCGCACGCCCTTGATCTTCTTCTTCTTCCCCAGGTCCGGCCCGGCGGTGATCTCCAGGCTCAGCGGAGGGCCCGCGCGGGTGGCGTTGTCGTCGTCGGCGCCCGCCGCCTCTTCTTCGCCCGCGGCCTCGGCGAGGATCAGGTCCAGCCCCTTCGTCTTCGGCGGCCCGAGATCAGGGTCGAGGGCGTCGAGGCCGTCGCCCTCGAGGTTCAGCGGCTCGCCGTCCGACGGCAGCGGCTCGTAGTCCTTGCCGGTGTGGTAGTCGGACGCCTCCTCGTCGAGCGAGTCGTAGTCGCTGCCCGTCTTGTACTCGGGATCCTTCGGCTGCTCCCGCGACATCTTCCCGGGCGGTGCTTCCCAGTTCGACGGCGACTTCTGCGCCTTGCTCTTTCGGGGCTTCTCCGCGACCTTGACCTTGGCCTGGGTGTGCTGCCGGCGCTCGGGGTCGTCCTGGTCCTCGGCGGCGGCGCCCCCGCGCTCGACGGCGACCTTGATCTTCGCCTGCGTGCCCTGCATCCGTTCCGGGTCTTCGTCGGCCCGGCTCACCCCACCGCGCGACACGGAAGGGACCTTGATCTTCGCCTGGGTGCCCTGGAGCCGCTCCGGGTCGTTCTCGGCGTCTCCCCCACCCCGTTCGATGGCGGAAGGACGCGGTTTGCTGGGCGGCGGCGGCATGGCTTGGTCTGCTAAAGTGTAGCAGGGAAGCAGGGGGGCCTCACTTCCACACTCTGCTGGCCTGCGCAGTTCCCGGCGTTATTGTCCCCGCCGCTCATGGCCAAGACCGCCCCGAAACCCAAAGCGCTTTCCCAGCCTCCCCTGCTGCCCCTGCCCCTGGTCGAACGGCTGCTCGCCGCCGCGATGGAGAAAGGCGGCGAGCTCGCCGAGGTCTACGTCGAGCGCAACGAGAGCACCGCGGTGGTCCTCGAGGAGAACAGGGTGAAGAGCGCCCAGTCCGGCCTCTCGCAGGGGGTCGGGGTCCGGGTGATCAGCGGGGCCAAGGTCGGCTACGCCTACTCCGACGATCTCGATGACGAGGCGCTGTTCCGCGCCGCCCGCACCGCGGCGCTGATCGCCCACGGCGGCGGCAGCGACAAGGCTTACGCGGTCAAGCGCACCGCCCTGCCCAGCTTCTACCGGCTGCCCCAGGCGCTGGCCGGGGTCGACATCGACGCCAAGGTCGCGCTGGTGGTCCGCGCCAACAGGGCAGCGCACCACTACGACAAGCGGGTGAAGCAGGTGATCGCCACCTACGCCGACTCGACCAAGCGGGTCCTGGTGGCAAACACCGGGGGCCACTTCGCCGAAGACACCCAGGATCTGTGCCGGCTGTCGACCCACGTCGTCGCCGAAGGGAAGAAGGGCGATCGCCGCACCGGGTTCTACGGCGGCGGGGGCCGCGTCCCCTTCAGCCACTTCGACACCTTCACCCCGGAGTTGGTCGCCACCGAGGCGGCGCGCCAGGCGGTGAGCACCCTGGGGGCGGTCGATGCCCAGGCCGGCCAGCAGACGGTGGTGCTCGCTCCCGGGTGGAGCGGGATTCTGCTTCACGAGGCGGTGGGGCACGGCCTCGAGGCGGACTTCATCCGCAAGGGCACCTCGCTCTTCGCCGGGAAGCTCAACGAGAAGGTGGCCAGCGATCTGGTGACGGTGATCGACGATGGCACGATGGCCAACGCCCGCGGATCGCTCAACGTCGACGACGAAGGAACGCCGCCGCAGTTCAAGGTGCTGATCGAGCAGGGCGTGCTCAAGGGCTACATGTACGATTCGCTCAACGCGAAGCTGATGGGGCGCAGCTCCACCGGCAGCGGACGGCGCGAGAGCTTCAAGCACCTGCCACTGCCCCGCATGACCAACACCTACCTCGCGCCCGGCGAGGACACCCACGACGAGATCATTCACTCGGTGGACCACGGCATCTACTGCGCCCACTTCGGGGGCGGGCAGGTGGACATCACCAACGGCAACTTCGTCTTCGAGGTCAGCGAGGCCTACGAGATCGACAAGGGCAAGCTCGGCCGGCCGCTGAAGGGGGTGACGCTGATCGGCGTCGGCCCCGAGGCGCTGAAGAACGTCACCAGGGTGGGCAACGACCCGATGCCGGACCCGGGCCTGGGCACCTGCGGCAAGGACGGGCAGAGCGTGCCGGTGGGCGTCGGGCTGCCGACGATCCGCATCGACAACATGACCGTCGGCGGCACCCGCGTCGGAGGTGCCCGGTGAGCACCGACTACCAGGCGCTGGCGAAGAAGCTGATGGCCCGCGCGAAGAAGAAGGGCGCGCAGCAGGCCGAGGTGTTCATCGAGGTCGGCCGCGAGGCGAGCTGCCGGGTGCGCGACGGCGAGATCGAGGATCTCACCCAGGCGACGAGCAAGGGCGTGGGGATCCGCGTCTTCGTCAACAAGCGGCTCGGCTTCGCCTGGACCTCGGACTTCACCGAGGGGAGTCTCAACGGCTTCGTCGACAAGGCGGTGATGCTCGCCCGCGCCGCGGCGCCCAACGCGCTCAACGGCCTACCGCCGCGCGGCGACCTCAAAGGCCACGCCGAGGTCGGCGCGCTCTTCGACCCGGCGATCGCCAACCTGCGGCCGGAGTGGAAGATCGAAGCGGCGATCGAGATGGAGAAGGCGGGCAAGTCGGTGGACCCGCGAATCAAGACCTTCGAGAGCGTCGGCGCCGGCGAGAGCGTCAGCGAGGTCTACCTCGCCAGCAGCGAGGGCTTCACCGGCGGCTACCAGGGCACCTACGCCTACCTCTACGCGGTGCCGGTCGCGGCCGAGGGCGAGCAGCTGCAGACCAGCTACTGGGTCGACTACAAGCGCTTCCTGGGCAAGCTCGACTCTCCCGAGTCGGTGGGCAAGGAGGCGGCGCGTCGCGCGGTGCGGATGCTCGGCGCGAAGAAGGTGAAGTCGCAGAAGGTGCCGGTGGTGTTCGACCCGATGATGGCCGCCTCGTTCGTCGGCAGCGTCGCCGCCGCGGCCAACGGGGACGCGGTGTTCAAGCAGAGCTCCTTCCTCGCCTCGAAGCTGGGGCAGAAGCTGGCGCCGGACAACGTCACCATCGTCGACGACGGCCTGCTCAAGGACGGCATCGCCACCTCGCCCTTCGACGGAGAGGGCGTCGCCACCCGCACCACCAAGGTGCTCGACAAGGGCGTGCTCAACGCTTTCCTCTACGACGCGTTCACCGCGCGCAAGGCGAAGACCCACAGCACCGGCAACGCCGCCCGCGGCTACCGGAGCCTTCCGCACATCGGCACCAACAACCTCTACCTCGAGCCCGGGACGCAGAGCCCGGAGTCGATCATCAAGGGCGTGAAGAACGGCTTCTACGTCACCGCGATGCTCGGCCATGGGGCCAACCTCGTCACCGGCGAGTTCTCCCGCGGGGCCAATGGACTGTGGATCGAGAACGGCGAGCTGACCCGGCCGGTGCAGGAAGTCACGGTCGCCGGGCACCTGCTGCAGATGCTTCAGGGCATCGACGCGATCGGCAACGACCTGCACTTTCGGGGCAACACCGCGGCGCCGACGCTTCGGTTTCGCGAACTCACCGTTTCGGGGGAATGAACCATGGCCACCGCGAAGAAGCCGGGCGCGAAGAAGCGCAAGTCGCCGAGGAAGAAGGTCGCCGCGGGCACCAGGGGCCTGCTGCCCGCCCAGATGAACCAGGCGCCGGACGACGCGAAGACGCTCGCCGAACAGATCAAGGCCGACGGTGGCGAGGCGCTCGGCAGCTACCGGGATCCGATCGGCGGCCACTCGGTGGTGCTGGCGGCGCTGCCGATCGACAAGGTCGAGCCGACGCCGTACCAGCGCGATCGCAGCGAGACCCACGTGAAGAAGCTCGCCAACGCGATGGAGCGGGTCGACCGCTACCTCGACCCGGTGATCGCCGTCCGAAAGGAAGGAATGTACTGGACCCCCAACGGCAACCACCGCCTCGGCGCGATGAAGCTGATGGGGATGAAGGCGATCACCGCGCTGGTGGTGCCCGAGGCCGACGTCGCGTACCAGATCCTCGCGCTCAACACCGAGAAGGCCCACAACCTCAAAGAACGGTCGCTCGAAGTGATCCGGATGTACCGGGGCCTGGTCGGCGCGCGGGGCGGCGACGCCGAGTCCGAATTCGTCTCGATGTTCGAGGAGCCGCACTTCGCCACCTTCGGAGCGGCCTATGAGAAACGGCCGCGGTACTCGGCTGGCGCGTACAGCTCAGTGGTGCGCCGCCTCGAGTCGTTCTTCGACGTCTCGCTGGAGAAGGGTCTGAAGCTCCGAGAGGCCCGCGCCGACAAGCTGCTCTCCTTCGATGACGAGGTGGTGAAGGTCGTCGAGGCGCTCAAGGCGCGCGGGCTGCAGAGCGCGTACTTGAAGAACTACGTCGTCGCCCGGGTGAACTTCCTCCGTTTCAAGAAGGACGGCGACTTCGACTTCGACGAGACGATCGACAAGCTGAAGGCCTCGGTGATGAAGATCGACAGCGCCTCGGTGAAGAAGGAAGACATCGCGAAGATGGGTGGCGCGCCCGCCGAATCCAGCGACGACTGAAGAAGCAAACCTGCCGGAAATGTTGGTGGTTTCCTTGATCCGGAACACCGGGCACCTACATGGTAGGCTCCGTCGCCAAAGGGCCGTCGAAAGAGTCAAACAAGGTTGCCATGTCGCCGCGCGCAGTCCTTCTCCTCGTGGCCCTCGCGCTGTTGCCCGCTTGCGGCGACAAACCGCCGGCGGTGCCTCCGCTCGGGCCCGAGACCTGCGACAACAAGAAGGACGACAACGGCGACGGCAAGGTCGATTGCGCCGACCCGAAGTGCTTCAAGAACGCGAAGTGCTCGGGCGTCGGTGAGATCTGCGACAACGGCGTCGACGACAACGCCGACGGGAAGACCGACTGCAAGGACTCGATGTGTGAGGGCCAGGCGTGCGGCAACGGCTGCGTCTGCATCTTCGCCACCCCGAACGAGAGCAACTGCAGCGACCACGTCGACAACGACGGTGACGGCGCGACCGACTGCCTCGACAGTGACTGCGCACCCTTTCCGATCTGCCTCGACGGCGGCTCCGGAGTGGGTGGTGGCTCCGGCGTAGGCGGCGGCTCCGGCGTAGGCGGCGGCTCCGGCGTAGGCGGCGGCTCCGGC
>JAYVRT010000577.1:0-5128 GCA_043776025.1 Archangiaceae bacterium
GGTGATCAGCCCGGTGACGAGGGCGGCAGGAGTCACGTCGAACCCGTAGTTGCTCACGGCACTGGTGACCGGGAGCAACTCGACGCCACCCAGGGTCCGCACCTCGGCTGCGTCGCGCTGCTCGATCGGAGTGCCCTTCACCCCGTCGCCGAGCTTTCAGTCGATGCTCGACGAAGGCACCGCCGCGTAGAAGGGCACGTGGTGCGCCTGGGCCGCGAGCGCCTTAAGGTAGGTGCCGATCTTGTTGCAGACGTCGCCCTGGGCGCTGGTGCGATCGGTGCCGACGATCACCAGGTCCACCTCGCCCCGTTGGAGCAGCAGCCCGGCGGCGTTGTCGGCGATCACCGTGTGGGCGACGCCCTGCTCCCGAAGCTCCCAGGCGGTGAGCAGGCCCTGGTTGCGGGGGCGGGTCTCGCTGACCCAGACGTGCACCGGCAAGCCCTGCTGCTGCGCGAGGTAGACGGGAGCGATCGCCGTGCCCCAGTCCACGGTCGCGAGCCACCCGGCGTTGCAGTGGGTCATCACCTGCACCGGCCGGCCGGGCGCCTTCGCGTGGGCGGCGGCGATCAAGACCGCGCCATGCTCGGCGATTTTCCGGCTGATCGCGATCTCCTGCTCGGCGAGCTCGACCGCGAGCGCCTCGGCGGCGGCGGCGCGGGCGCCCGGCGCGAGGCCCCCGAGCTTCCCGCGTGCCCATTCGACGGCGAAGCGGAGGTTGATCGCGGTGGGGCGGGTGGCGATCAACTGCTCGGCAGCGGCGCCCAGCGCCCGGTCGGAGCTGTCGTGGCGCATCGCGAGCGCGAGGCCGAAGACCGCGGCGACGCCGATCAGCGGAGCGCCCCGGACCTGCATCGAGGAGATCGCGACGGCGATCTCGCCGACCCAGCTGGCGCGGGCGAGGCGAAAGGCGCGGGGCAGCACCGTCTGATCGATGAACTCGACCCCGCTGCGATCCGCCGACCAGCCAATCGTGCGGCACGGTTTTCCCGCGACGTTCATCGGGGTCGTATACCTGCGCTCAGGGGGCGATCACATCCCTAAACAGGGGCGCGTCAGCGGGGCTTGAGGCCCGCGGCGCGCTCCTGCACCAGCTTGAACCACTTGACCGCGGCCCGCCGGCGCGTGCCCTCGACGAAGATCGCTGGCACCGCGCCGCCGGGGTCGGTGAAGATCTGATAGGTGGCGCGAATCGAACCGTCGCCGGCCGGCTCGAGATCCCAGCCGCCGTGGAGCTTCTCGATCCGTACGTACCCCGAAGGCTTGGGCGGTGCGAACTCGTTGGCGGCGACGAAGCTCGTCTTGCACCGCCCCCCCTTGAGCTCTTTTCTCGCGAGCACCGCGTAGTCGCGGTTGCTGCCGATCGGCGTCTCGATCACCTCGTAGGTGACCCGGCCGGCGTCGGGGCTGTCGGAGATCAGCTTGCGGGTGGTCACCTCCGTCTCGTTCGGATCGAGCGCGGCGGGGCCGAAGGCGGCCTCGCACAGCTGCTCGATCGGCGCCCGGATCAACCCGGTCAGCCTCAGCTCGACGCAGCGCTCGTCGGGGAGCTCACGCGAGAAGACGGCGATGCCGTCGACGGTGTCGAGCTTCTTCCAGTTGGGCTCGGCCAGCAGCACGAGCGCCAGCATTGAAACGGCGGGCATCTGGCGACAATGCCATGAACGGCTTCTCGGCGGGCAGTGATTGAAACCCGGGGTGACAACGGGCTAGAGCCCTCGGCCTCCAATGAACGCAAACGTGCTGATTGTCGGTGGTGGGCCGGGTGGCGCAGCAGCCGCGGTGCAGCTGGGCCAGCGGGGCGTGAAGGACGTGGTCCTCCTCGACCGCGATCCCTTCCCCCGCGACAAGACCTGCGGCTCGGGCCTGTCTCCGAACGCGCTCAAGGTGATCGAGCAGCTCGGCGTCGCCCCCGAGGTGAAGCGCCTGGGTTACCCGATCAGCGCGGTGCGGGTGGTGACGCCCGGCGGCAAGGAAATGATCCTCAAGAGCGATGCGGCGGCGACGGTGCTGCTGCGCCGCCACTTCGACAACCTGCTGATCGAGCGCGCGAAGTCGCTGGGCGTGGACGTGCGGACGCCCTACCGCGCCACCGAGCTGCTCAAGGACGACAGCGGCCGCGCGGTGGGGGTCAAGCTCTTCGGCGGCACCGAGCTGCGCGCCAACTACGTGCTCTGCGCCGACGGCGCCCACTCGATCTTCTCGGTGGACCCGCGGCCCAAGCGCACCATCTCCACGCTGATGGGCTGGTGGGAGAACTTCGACTTCGAGCCGAACTCGCTCGACATGATCTTCGACAAGAACGTCGCCCCGCTCTACGGCTGGATGTTCCCCGAGGCGGAGAACCGGGTGAACATCGGGATCTGCATCGACGGCGAGGACGAGGACGGCCGGAAGCAGACCCGCCCACTGCGCGAAGTCTTCCAGCGATTCCTCGACGATCAGTACGGCGAGAAGATGAAGAAGGCCAGGCCGCTGGGCAAGTGGAAGGGCCACCCGATCAGCTACACCACCTGGGTCGGCAACATGACGATGCCCGGAGCGCTGGTGCTGGGCGAAGCGGCGCGGATGACGCACCTGGCGACGGGGGAAGGCATCTTCCAGGCGATGCAGAGTGGGATCTTCGCCGCCGACACCCTGGCCGACGTGCTCCAGTCGAAGGCGAGCGAGTCCGCCGCCTGGAGCAGCTATGTCTGGAAGCACCGCAAGCGCTTCACCGTCGGCATCGCCGGGGGCCTGCTGCTGAGGGCGGTGGTCGACTCTCCGGTGCTCGACGGCGTCGCCCGTCTCTACAACAACACCACGGTGCGCAAAGGGGTCGTCCGCCTGCTGGGCTCGGCGCTCGCCGGCAGCGGCGTGGCCGAGACATGAGCCAGCTCTCGGTGGTCACCGGTGGCAACGGCTTCGTCGGTAAGGCGCTGGTCGACGCCCTGGTGGCGCGGGGAGATCAGGTCCGCGTCGTCGACCTCGGGCCCAACCCGGGGCGAACCGACATCGAGTACCGCCAGGCCGACATCACCGACGAGTCCGCGATGCTCAGCGCCTGCGAGGGCGCGGGCGTCGTCTTCCACAACGCCTCGGTGGTGCACACCGCGCAGAGCAAGATCGACTTCATCTGGAAGATCAACTTCGAGGGCACGAAGACGATGCTCGCCGCGAGCCAGAAGCAAAAGGTGCCGCGCTTCGTCTACGTCTCCAGCGGCAGCGTGGTCTACGAGGGGAAGGACATCCAGAACGGCGACGAGTCGCTGCCCTACGCGACCACCGATCACCCGCCCTACGCCGCGAGCAAGCGCGAGGCGGAAAAGTACGTGCTCGAGCATCACGGCGAGGGGGGCGTGGCGACGATCGCGCTCCGGCCGCACGTCGTCTTCGGTCCGGGCGACAACCGCTTCCTCCCCGCGCTGCTCAAGCACGCCAAGGGTGGGCGGCTGAAGTTCCAGGTCGGCCGGAAAGACTGGCTGTCCGACTACACCTACGTCTCGAACCTGATCGACTCGCTGCTGCTCGCCGACACCCGGCTGCACACGACGCCGCAGCTGGGTGGAAAGGCGTTCTTCATCACCAACGGCGAACCGATGCCGTTCTGGGGCTTCGTCTCCGCGGTGCTCGAGCGGCTCAAGTTCCCGCCGATCAAGTTCAAGCTCCCCGGTGGGCTGGTCTACGCGATTGCCACGGTCAAAGAGACGTTCGACACGATGCGCGGCGGGACGCTGAACAACGAAGACGGGCTGACCCGGTTCGCGATTCGCTACATGTGCACCCACCACTACTTCAGCATCGAGCGGGCGAAGCGCGAGCTCGGCTACGACCCGAAGGTGACGGTGGCGCAGGGAATCGAGCTGACCTGCAAGGCGCTGGAAGCCGCGGGGCCGATCTAGCGCTCGGGCTCGACGCGGTACGGGTCCTTCGTCCACACGCCCTTGCTCTCGCGCAGGCGCAGCAAGGCGGTCCACCCGCCGAGCCAGACGTCGTCGCCATCGAGCAACAGGTCGCGGACGTACTCGAGTTCGGGGACATCGACGTGCTGCGCTGGCCGCCCGCCGGCGAGCACCGTCAGACCGTGGCGGTAGTGCAGCTCGAACAGCCGTTCGTGCGTCGGGTCGAAGGCGACCCCGCTGGCCTGATCGGCGAGCGCAGGCTGGGGGGTGAAGCGGCCGTCGGAAGACAGGCGGTAGAGACCGGCCTCGAAGTCTTCGACCCAGAGCGCGCCGTCGGCGGCCTCGCGGAACCGGCGCGGATCGCTGCCAGGGTAGTCGGGGCTCTTGATCGCCACCGTCCGTTTGCTCGAGTGAAGCGACTGGAGGAAGTCGATCCACCAGACCTCGCCGTCCTTCGTCACCAGCGCGTCGTAGGGGGCCCTCTTCCAGGGCGCCTTGACCTCGGTGAACTTGTCGCCGCCCGGATCGAAGGCGAGCGTCTTGTTGCCGTACCGGACCCAGAGGCGACCCTCGGGGCCGTGCATCGGCGCGTAGTAATCGCTGTCTTTGGCTTCGTTGCCCAGGTAGCTCTTGAACGTCTTTCCGTCCCAGCGAAACACGTGCTGATCGCAGCCAGCCCAGGCCGCGTCGTGCCAGATCACCACGTGGCCGCAGATGAACTCGGGCTGGATCGCCACCGGCTGCTTGTTGGGCGGCTCCCAGACGACCACCCCCGCCTGGGTGCCGACGACGAGCTGCCGGCCGAGCTTCGCGATCGCGTAGATCTGGTTCAGCTCCTCGCGCTTCTTGAACTTCGCCACCTTCGAGGCAGGGCAGGACTCCTCGTAGGAGCCGAGGTAGCCGACCGCTGCCTCGACCGCCCCCGGCCGGAGGTTCCGGCGGGCCACGGGGAACTGCTCGAGGATCCGCTGGGGGCCCTTGAAGACGTCGCACCAGCGGGCGGCGTTTCCCAGCGTCTTCTGCGCCACGACGATCGCGCGCACGTACTGCACCGTGAAGTCGTCAGGCAGCCCCCGGGCGGCGTAGTCGAGCAGCTCAACCGGCTTCTTTCCGACGACGCCCCGGCCCCCGGGCCGCAGGGGCGCAAGCTCGAGGTAGTCCTCCATCGCCCGCAGGTAGCCGACGACGAAGGCATCGGCGGCCGACAGGCTCTTCAGGTCGAGGGTCGCCGGCTCGACGTGGCGCCGGCG
>JAYVRT010000578.1:0-5123 GCA_043776025.1 Archangiaceae bacterium
GCTTCTGCTAAACAACCGCCCGTTATGGCCGACCAAAAGGGCATTGGATCCAAGCTGCTTGGCCTCTTCGTCGAGAAGGAGGATGGCTCCCCGCCCGACGAGGCGCCCGAGGGGACCGGGGAGAAGTCCGCCGCCGACCTGGTCGCTGAGCTGGCCAACCAGAGCGCCCCCGGGGGCCCGCGTCCCAAGGGCGCCGCGCCCGCGGGGCATCCGCTGCCCCACGCCGGGCCCTCAGGGCCCCCGCCGAACCTGAAGCTCGACAAGATGACCGCGCCGTCGGCGGGCGACAAGATCGACTTCGACCAGATCTTCAAGGACGGCGGCCTCGACCCGGCGGACCTCGACCGGGTGAAGAAGGCCGAGGAGCTGCTCAAGGGCCTGCCCGAGGGCACCCCCCACGAGGTGAAGAAGCAGATCGTGGAGGCCACGCTGCGGGCGATCGGCTTCGAGGTGGCGAAGATCGTCGCTGCTGCCTCGACCCAGCTTCGGGCGCTCGACGCGTTCGTCAAGGCGAACACCGAGGTGACCGCGAAGGCGATCACCGACGCCGACACCCAGATCAAACAGCTCAACGAGAAGATCGCGGGCCTGAAGGCGGACATCGAGAAGCGCAACGCCCAGCTCACCGCGCGCGCCTCGGCCGCCACCACCCGCAAGGGCGAGGTCCAGCGGGTGCTCGACTTCTTCGGGCAGCCGCCTCCCGCCCCACCGAAGCCTTGAGCGCCGCCGTCTTTCTTTCCTTGAGGGGAACGCCATGAAACTCACGCCATTTGCGAAGGTCTTTCTCGTTCTCGTCATCCTCGGCGTGGGCGGCTTCATCGGCTTCAAAAAGTACGGCGACAACCTTCGCAGCTGGTCCGGCGCGGGCAAGGCCGGCGACCCGAAGGCGGGCGAGACCCCGGTGGACAAGGCCGACTTCAACTTCGTCGGCGGCAAGAACGAGAACGTCGACGCCCCCCGCACCGGCGACTTCGCGGTCAACGCGAACAACGCCGGTGGCGCGCTCGGCAGCGGCAAGCTCAACCGGCCGCTGGTGGTGGGGATCAACACCTGGGCCGGCCACGCCCCCGGCATCGTCGCCAACGGCGGCATGGAGCCGGGCAGCCCAGCGTCGATCTACAAGAAGAAGTACGGCCTCGACGTGAAGTTCGTGCTCCTCGAGGACCCGACGGCGAAGCTCGCCGCGTTCATGAAGGGCGACATCGACCTGATGTGGGACACCGTCGATTCGTACGCCCGCGAGGCGAGCGTGCTCGCCGACCAGAAGATCGCCGCGAAGTCGGTGATCCAGGAAGACTGGAGCCGCGGCGGCGACGGCATCGTGAGCATCAACAGCATCAACAGCGTCGAGGATCTGAAGGGCAAGCGGATCGCGACCACCAAGTTCACCCCTTCGCACTGGCTGCTGCTGTTCCTCCTCTCACAGTCCGGCCTCTCGCCGGAGGATCGCAACGCGATCGAGAAGAACCTCGTCTTCACCGACGACGCGCCCAAGGCGGCCACTGCCTTCAAGGCGAAGAAGGTCGACGCCGCCGTCACCTGGGAACCGGACTTGTCAGGAGCGGTCGCCGCGCGCGAGGGCGAGGCCCACGTGCTCGTCTCGACCACCGCCGCCACCAACGTGATCGCCGACACGCTCGTCGCGCGTCAGCAGGTGGTCAACGAGGCACCGAAGACGATCCAGGACTTCGTCAACGGCTGGTTCGACGCGATCTCGGTGATGAAGGAAGACCCCCAGGGCACCAACAAGATTATCGGCGACTCACTGAAGCTGTCGGGCGACGACGTCTCGGGCATGCTCTCGGGCCTCAAGCTCACCGGGTTCGCCGACAACGCCCAGTTCTACGGGCTCGCCGGCCCGAAGACGTACTTCAACCAATTGTTCAACGGCGCCTTCGTCATCTGGCGGAAGAAGGGCGTGATCACCGCGGTGGTCGACGCCAAGGACTGGCAGGACCCCCGCTTCGTCACCGCGGTGGCCGACCAGTACAAGAGCCAGAAGGTCGAGGAGAGCTTCGCCTTCAAGGACAAGCCGAAGCTGAACGACCGGGCGATCGTCAACAAGAGCCTGTCGATCCACTTCACCACCGGCTCGGACGAGATCATGCCGGGCAGCTACTTCACCCTCGACTCGCTCGGCGAGACGATGCTCGCCTTCGGCAGCACCTTCCTCAAGATCGAAGGCAACACCGACTCGCGCGGCCAGGAGCAGGCGAACAAGTCGCTGTCGCAGAAGCGCGCCGACGCGGTGAGGAAGTACCTCGTCACCAACTTCGCCATCCCCCCCGAGCGGTTCGTCACCGAAGGCAAGGGCTCGGCCAACCCGCTCGCACCGAACACGACCGAAGACGGCCGGGCGCTCAACCGCCGCACCGACATCAAGGTCGTCCTGAACCCGCAGTAAGACCCGTTCGATGCCGCCGGTCGCCAAACGCGCCAAGCCGCCGCTCTTCGGGGTGCGCAGCAACATCTCGGCGCAGAGCAGCCGGCTGCTGAGCGTCAGCAGCGTGTTGCTGGTGACCGCCGCATGGTGCATCTGCAGCTACGTGACGGTCAGCCGTCCCGATCTCAACGGCGTGCTGCAGCAGGTGCCGCTGGTCTCGCACTTCTTCCTCCCCGCGCCCCACGAGGTGCTCAAGGGGCTGCTCTACCTGAGCTTCGACACCGGGCTGCTCCACGCGATCCTCACCTCGACGGCGCGGATCGCGAAGGCGTTCGTGCTCTGCATCGCGGTGGCCCTGCCGCTGGGGATCGCGATGGGCACCTTCGAGGCGGTGAACCGCTTCTTCGACCCGATCGTCGCGCCGCTGCGCTACCTGCCGATCACCGCCTTCATCCCGCTGTTGATCCTCTGGTTCGGCATCGACGAGTCCCAGAAGATCGCCTTCCTCTTCCTCGGCACGGTGGTCTTCCTTCTGCCGGTGGTGGTGGACGCGGTGCGGGCGGTGCCGGAGGAGTTGGTGCAGACGGCGTTCACGCTCGGGGCGAGCAAGCTGCAGGTGATCACCACGGTGCTGATCCCCGCGGCGCTGCCGCAGATCTTCGATTCGTTCCGGGTGATGAATGCGATCGCCTGGACCTACATCATCCTCGCGGAGATCGTGAACCCGGATCAGGGCATCGGCTACATCTTCCAGCTCGCGGCGCAGCACAACAAGCCCGAGTGGACCTTCGCCGGGATCCTCGTCGTCGGGGTGATTGGCCTGGCAACGGACATGGTGATTCGCCTGCTCAACGGGCTGCTGTTCGGCTGGAGAGAGTCCGATGCCTGAGACGACTCCTCCCGCCGAGCCCGCGAAGGCGCCGGCCGAGGCGAAGGCGCTCGGCGGCTCGACGGTGCCCAAGCTCGAGCTGAAGAACCTCTACATCAGCTACACCGATCGGGCTGGCAAGTCGGTGCAGGCGGTGGAGGACGTGAACCTCAGCGTCGCCAACAAGCCAGGCGTGGGCGAGCTGGCGGTGTTCCTTGGCCCATCGGGCTGCGGGAAGAGCACGATCCTCAAGGCGATCTGCGGCTTGATGAAGCCCGACTCGGGGCAGATCCTGATCGACGGCGTCGCCGCCGGCGGCACCGGGCGCGATCGGGGGATGGTGTTCCAGAGCTACACCTCGTTCGCCTGGCGCTCGGTGCGCCGCAACGTCGAGTACGGGCTGGAGCTGCAGGGCATCCCCGCCGCCGAGCGGAAGAAGCAGGCGCTGGAGATGATCGAGCAGGTCGGCCTCAAGGACTTCGCCGAGGCGCTGCCGAAGCAGCTGTCAGGTGGGATGAAGCAGCGGGTGGCGATCGCCCGCACGCTGATCAACAAGCCGAAGCTGGTGTTGATGGACGAGCCGTTCGGCGCGCTCGACCCCCAGACCCGGTGGGGGATGCAGGGGCTGATCCTCGATGTGCTGAAGAAGCAGGACAACACCGTGCTCTTCGTCACCCACGACATCTCCGAGGCGGTCTTCCTCGCCGACACCATCTTCATGCTCAGCCACCGGCCGGCCCGGGTGCTGGAACGGATCGAGGTCCCCTACTTCGAGTCGCGCGACCCCAGCATCCGCCAGTCGGCGGAGTTCAAGCGGCTCGAGAACCACGTGCTCGATCAGCTGAAGCAGCTGCAGGTGAAGGGCAACGTCCGGGTGGGGCTCTAGGCGTGGGGCGACGCAATGCCGGGTGAGGGCCGACCGAACTACCTGAAGGCGGCGTTCGCCAACCTCTACAACCTGAGCCTGCTGGCCGGGGCGGGGCTGGCGGCGTTCGCCACCGGTGACTACGTCATCGGCGCCGCGGCGCTCGGGCTCGAGGCGATCTGGTTGATCCTCGCGCCGGACTTCAAGCCGTTTCAGCGGGTGGTCAACAACCTCGAACGGGAAGAGCGCGAGAAGGCCGACCGGGCGCGGGTGGCGAAGCTGATGGAGTCGCTGCCCGAGCGTGAGTGGCAGCGGGCCCACGCGCTCGATGAGCTGAAGCGGGAGATCGAGCGGGACATGCAGGGCAACCCGAGCTTCCAGGCAATCCTCCTCCAGACCGAGCTCGACAAGATGGCGCAGCTGCACCAGAGCTTCGTCCAGCTCGCCACTGCCTGCGTGCGCGCCGAGTCGTACCTGATGGCGGTGGACCTGAAGGATCTCAACCGCCAGCTGCAGACCCAGAAGGGCGTCGAAGAGAAGATGACCGACCCGACGGTGCGGGACATCGCCCGGAAGAACCAGGTGGTGATCCAGAAGCGCCTGGAGACGATCGAGGACATCCAGCGGTTCCTCGCCCGCGCGCGCGGGCAGATGAACCTGATCGAGAACACGGTGCGGCTGCTGCGCGACCAGGTGCTGACGATGACCAGCCCCGATCAGCTCGGAGAGCAGCTGGACGATCTGCTCACCGGGGTCGCCGCGGTGCAACAGTCGGTGAAGGACAACGAGGCGATCATGAGCAACCTCGACCCGATCGCGCCGATCAGTGACGCCCCGGCCAGCGAGGCGGAAGCCCGCAACAAAGTCCGCAGCTGACTTAACCCCCACCGGGTTAGTACTACTTGCTCACTTTATCGAGGCGTGATCTGCAACGTCGATGAACCGCAAAGCCCTGAAGAGGCTGGACGCCGAGCTCACCGGCTTCCTCAACGAGATGTTCGATGGGA
>JAYVRT010000579.1:0-5121 GCA_043776025.1 Archangiaceae bacterium
ACCGTGACCAACCGCATGGGCGGCAAGGGCATCGACGACCAGATGGAGCGGCAGATCGCCGCCTTCATCGCCACCATCCCCGCGGCCGACAACCCCAACAACGGGCTCGACCGCACCGCAGCCCAGCTTCACGGGGCCGTGGTCTTCGCCCAGGCCCGCTGCGGCACCTGCCACGCGGGCGAGGCGCTCACCGACAACAGCTTCGCGGACGTCGGAACGCTCGTCACCCAGGGCGAGGTCCGCGACGACGTAGGCCACCTCGCCAAGGGGCTGAACACCCCGTCGCTCCTCGGCATCGGCCGCTCGGCGCCGTTCCTCCATGACGGGAGCGCGGCCACCCTGCGCGAGCGCATCACCAAGGGCACCGACAAGCACGGCGTGACCTCGACGCTGACCAGCGTGGAGATCGACGACCTCGTCGCCTACCTGCAGACGATGTAGCCGAAGCCGCGGCCTTCGAAGCACCGACGGGCGTCTGGCCACAGGCCGGGCGCCCGTTTGGTTTTGAGGGTCAGTGGGCGCTGGGCCATAGAGGACTAAAGCGTGGACAATATATACCGGATGACGCAGACGCCTGGCGTCACGCCGAGCCCAGGCGGCGTCCGGTGCGCTCCGCCTGGCGACGTGCCCCGGGTGAGCGCCGGGCGACGAGGCTTGAGGAGACGCGGCCCTGGTCCGCACGGCGTTCGGCCTTCTCCCACCCCGCCTGCGACCGCCGGTCGGTTCAGGGCGCGGCTTCGAGCCGGACGCCGCTGCAGAGCGCCAACCCCGCCTCGAGCTCTTCGGCTTCCGCGTCGCTCGTCGAGGCGCACAACAACAAGACACCCGGCTCGAGAAGGCGCACCGCCAGCACCGCTTCGGGCGTGCCGGGCTTCGCATAGCGCACCTGCGTCCGCTGCGGCGTCGCCTCGGCATGGGTGACCGAAGCGCCTTCGGTCTCGACGGCAGCCTTGAGCGCGTCGAGCGACGGGACCGCCGCGGTCCGCTTCTCCAGGGTCAACACTGCCCTGCCCTTGGGGCCGACGCGCAACGCCCCCGAAGCGCCCGGGCTCGCGACCCAACCGTCCGGCAATGGGATTCGCAGCCCGCGCGGGGCCGGCTTCGGCTCAGAGCACGCGCCCGCAACGACGACGAGCACGACCCAAACGAACCGCACTACTTGGTGGCTTGCGCGCCCGGCGCCGGCGGGGCCTTCACCGCGCCGGCCGCGTTGGAGAGGTTCTCCATCTTCGAGGTGCCCTCGAAGATGACGCCCTTGTCGATCGACAGCGCCGGGGTCTCGATGCTGCCCTTCACCCGCGCTGGCGGATGCAGCTCGACCATCACCGTCGCCTTGATGTTGCCCTCGACGGTGCCGTTGACGATCACCGTGCCCGCCTGAATCTCGGCGTTCACCCGTGCGCCCTCGCCGATGACCAGCGTGTCCTTGGTGGCGATCTGCCCGGAGTACTTCCCGTCGATCCGCACCTGCCCCTCGAAGGACAACTTCCCTTCGAACTCACTGCCTTTCCCCAGAAGGGTATGCACATCGCCCGAGCGCACCGACACGTTTGCCTCCAGTACCCGGGCTGGCTGCCCCGGAGTGTCCTTCTTTTCAGCCCCAAACAAAGCCATCGTCGTTTACCCGTTGCCTGCGAAGAAAATCTCTACCGGCGAATCAGCCCTACGATTCGATCGAGGTCCTCATAACTGAAGAACTCGACCTCGAGGGTGCCCTTTCCTCCTCCGCGCTCGCTCAGCCGGACCTTGGTCCCGAGCCGGCGCTGCAGGTCCTCGACGAGGCGCCGCGCTTCCGGCGACTGCTTCGGCGCCGCCTTCGCGCCCTTGGCGTGCCCGGTCTTCCCCGCCTTCACCCGCGCCTCGGTCTCGCGCACCGACAACTTCTCCGCGACCACCGCGCGCGCGAGCGTCACCATCTCCAGCGCCCGTGGCAGCCCGAGCAGCGCCCGGGCGTGGCCCATGTCGAGCTCGCCCGCTTCGAGCAACTGCTTCACCTCGGCCGGCAGCGCCAACAGCCGCAGCGCGTTGGCGACCGTCGAGCGTTCCTTGCCGACGCGCTCGGCGACCTGTTCCTGGGTCCACTTGCGATCCTCGAGCAGCCGCCGGTAGCCCTCGGCCTCTTCGAGCGGGCTCAAGTCCTCGCGCTGCAGGTTCTCCACCAGGGCCAGCTCGAACGCCTCGGTGTCGCTCGCCTCGCGCACCAGCACCGGCACCTCGGTCAGCCCCGCGCGCTGCGACGCGCGCCAGCGGCGCTCGCCGGCGATCAACCGGTAGCCCTTGCCGTCGCGCCGGACCAGCAGCGGCTGCAGCAGCCCCTGGTTGCGAATCGAGACCGCCAGCTCGTCGAGCGTCGTCTCGTCGAACTTGCGGCGCGGCTGGCCGTCGTCGGGGCGAATCAGCTCGATGTCAATCTTCGCCACTCCGGCGCGCGGTGGCTCGGCGGCCGGATCGCGCGTCAGCCGCATCAGGTCCGACAGGCCTTTGCCCAGGGTCCGGCGCGCGTGGTTCGGCCCCGCGGGCGCTTCGCGCGTCACGAGGCCTTCCTGCGGCGGCTCTTCTCGCGCTTGAGCAGCTCGTTGGCGAGCGAGAGGTACGCTTCACAGCCCTTGGACTTGATGTCGTAGAGCAGAATCGGCTTCCCGAAGCTCGGGCTCTCGGCGAGCCGCACGTTGCGCGGCACCACCGACTTGAAGACCAGCTCGGGGAACACCCGGCGGACCTCGGAGGCGACCTGGTGGCTGATGTTCGCCCGGGGGTCGAACATCGTCAGGAGGATGCCCTCGACGTGGAGCCTGGGGTTGATGCTCTGCTGGGCGAGCTCGATGGTGGACATCAGCTGGGCCAGGCCTTCCATCGCGTAGTACTCGCACTGGAGCGGAATCAACACCGACTCCGCGGCGGCGAGCGCGTTGACCACCAGCAGGCCCAGCGACGGGGGGCAGTCGATCAGCAGGTAGTCGTACTCGGCCTTCAGCGGCTCGAGCGCGTGCTTCAGCCGCAGCTCGCGGTCCTTGACGTTGACCAGCTCGAGCTCGGCGCCGGTCAGCTCGTTGGTTGCGGGGATGACGTCGAGGAACTTCAGCTGGGTGGGGTGCACCAGCTCGGCCATCGGGCGCCCGTCGAGCAGCGCGTCGAGGACCGTTCCGTGGAGGTTGTGCCGGTCAAGCCCCAGGCCGCTGCCGGCATTGCCCTGGGGATCCATGTCGATCAGCAGGGTCCTGCGTTCGGCGGCGGCGAGGCTGGCCGCGAGGTTGATCGCGGTGGTCGTCTTCCCGACGCCGCCCTTCTGGTTGCTGATGCAGAGAATTCGGCCCATGGGTTCGACACCGGGTCAAAGCGCGAAACCGTCGGGCACGCCAGCGAATTTCCCCGACGTTCCACGTGGAACACCCGGGACGCCGTTCAGGGCCGGTTAAAGACCGCCACCGACCGGGGATCGCCCGAAGCGGGCAGGGTGAAGCGCCGAAGACTGGCAAGCGTCACCCCCTGCTGCCGGGCCAGGGCCTCCAGCTCGGCGTCGGCCGGCGGCCGGGCGAGCATCGCCACCAGACGGCCCCCGGGAGCCAGGTAGGGCAGGGCGAAGGGCACCCACTGGCCGACGTCCATCAGGGCCCGGGCAATCACCACCTCACACACCGCGAGCCCCTCTTCCGCCGGCTTCCCCGCCGCCCGGACGTGCACCGCCCGGACCCGCGGGGCCCACCCCAGCCGGACGATGACGTGCTTGAGGAAGGCCACCTTCTTATTCACCGCGTCGGCGAGGGTCACCGAGAGCTGCGGCAAGGCAGCCGCAAGCGGGAGGCCAGGGAGACCGGCCCCGGCCCCGAGGTCCAACACAGTGGTAGCACCCGCTACTTCCGGCAACACCGAGAGCGAATCGAGCAGGTGCTTCTCCACCACCTCGAGCGGCTGGGTGATGGCGGTGAGGTTGACCTTGGGGTTCCACTTCAGCAGCTCGTCGAACCACACCTCGAGCTGGGGGAGGACCTGGGGCCCGAGCTGAAGACCAAGGGAAGCCGCCCCTTCGGTGAAGGCCTGCTGGGCGCGCTTATCCACAGGCCCCCCAGACCAAAGGGGCTACGGTTTCATGGCGTTGGGAAGATTCTAGGGTTTTGAACACGTTTTCCACAGGGCCTTGTTTCACGTGGAACGTGGGGGGACAGGGGGCTGCAGCCGTTTGAGGTGAATCAAGACCAGCGCAATCGCCGCTGGGGTCACCCCCGCCAGCTCCCGGGCCTGCCGGATGGAGCCGGGCCGGGCACGGCCGAGCCGCTCGCGGGCCTCGCCCGACAAGCCCGGGACCTCGTCCCAGCGCAGCGCGTCAGGAATCGTCCAGTCGTCGAACCCGGCGCCCGACCGGGCCAGCGCCGCGTCGGCCATGGCGATGTAGCCGGCGTACTTCACCTCCACCTCGACCTCCTCCTGGACGCACCGCGGCAAGGGTGGCCGGTGGGGGTCGTCGGGAGCAAGGCCGAGGTAGGTCACCTCCGGCCGCTTGAGGCGGGGCAAGAGGCGGGCGGTGGTCAGCCGCTCGACCTCGGCGGCGATCGCCAACCGCTGCTCCTCCACCTGCTGGTGGTCCCCTTGCGTCACCAGGCCCACCCGGTGCCCGTGCCCGCTCAGCCGCAGGCCGGCGTTGCCCTCGCGCAGCTTCAGCCGGTGCTCGCTCCGCGAGGTGAACATTCGAAACGGCTCGTCGACCCCCCGCGTCACCAGCTCGTCGAGCAGCACCGCCCCGTGGGCCACTTCGCGGCCCAGCACCAGCGCCGGACGGCCCTGTACCGCGAGCCCGGCGTTGATGCCCGCCAGCAGCCCTTGAAACGCTGCATCCTCGTAGCCCGAGGTGCCGTTGAGCTGCCCGGCGAAATAGAGGCCTCCCACCCGCCGGGTCTGCAGCGTCGGGTCGAGCTGGGTGGGCGGCGCGAAGTCGTACTCCACCGCGTACCCGAAGCGCTCCACCTCGACCTGCTCCAGCCCGGGGATGGTCCGGAGGAACTGCACCTGGACGTCGGCGGGCATGCTCGTCGACAGCCCGGCCGGGTAGACGAGCTCGGAGCGGGGCCCTTCCGGTTCGAGGAAGACGGTGTGGCGCGCCTTGTCGGCGAACCGCACCACCTTGTC
>JAYVRT010000580.1:0-1612 GCA_043776025.1 Archangiaceae bacterium
CGAAGCCTTTGTCGCGGAAGAGGCGGTCGATGCCCTTGCGGGTCGGCGCCTCGCGATCGAAGGCGATGAACGGCAGGCCGGCGACGGCGGCGAGGGTGACTTTGCTCTTCGACGTCAGCGGGTGGCCCGGCGGCATCACCACCGCGAGGCGGTCGTCGCGGAAGGGGACGACGTCGACGCCGGCGCGGGCCTGGGGGTAGGCGACCAGGCCGAGGTCGGCGGCGCCGAGGATGACGTCGTCGTAGACCTGGTCGGACCGGCGGTAGTTGAGCCGCAGGTTCACCTTCGGGTGCATCTTGAGCAGCTCGCGCTGGATGTTCTGCAGCTCGTGCAAGCCGACCGAGTAGATGGTGCTGACGGTCGTCGCGCCGGACACCTCGGAGGCCTCTTCGCGGATCTCCGATTCCACCTCGCCGAAGCGGGTGAGGATCTCCTTGCAGCCGCGGAACAGCCGTTCGCCTGCCGGGGTCGGCGTCACCTGCCGGGCGCTGCGCGAGAGCAGCCGCTGGTCGTAGCGGTTCTCCAGGGCGCGAATCTGCTGGCTCACCGCCGATTGGGTGACGTGGTTCAGCTGCGCCGCCCTCGAGAAGGAGCCGGTTTCCACCACGTCGCAGAACATTTTCAGGGATTCGAGTTGCATAGTTGAACTACTAATTAACGGTTCTGATGTATTAGTGCAAGTCGTTCCTTTGCGGGGAGGGCTGGCTATGTTCGCCCGGCAGTCGACAACCCCAGACCCCAAGGAACTCCCGATGAAGAAGATCCTCTGCTCCACCCTCGTCGCGCTCGCTCTCTCGATGCCCACCGCCGCGTTCGCCGAGCCCCAGCCCAACATGAAGGCGGCGCTCGAGCACCTACGGGCCGCCAAGGAGTCGCTGGAGAAGGCCACTGCCGACAAGGGCGGGCACCGGGCGAAGGCGATCGAGCAGGTCAACCAGGCGATCGAGCAGGTCGAGAAGGGGATCGCGTTCGACAACAAGCACTGATCGTCGTCACTGCGGGCCGCTCCGCTCCGCGCGGGCGGCCTACAGAACGAAAGCGACGGTCAGCGTCCCGCCGCGGTAGTCATCGAGCGCTCCCCCGGCGACCCGCTTGAGCGCCACGCCCGAGTCCGCCGGGTCGGGATTGAGCGAGTACCAGTAGCGGGTGTAGTCGACGCCGGCGCGCACCTCGAGCCGTGAGCCGATGCTGACGCCGACGCCGAGGTTGGCGTCAAGCCCGCCGGCCTTCAGGTGGGGGAAGTAGTCCTTCGAGCCGATCTCGCCTTCCGACAGCGGCGCGTCGTAGGCGAAGCCCGCCGTGAGGAAGAGCGGGCCGATCAACTTCACCCGGGTGGCGAAGCCAACCCGCAGCAGGCTGTAGGTGACGTCAGGGATGTTGGGTTTGCTCGCTGCTGAAGCGCCCGAGGCGATCGAGTACGTCTGCAGCATGTACCCGAAGGTCGGGAGGATCTCGATCGGCCCGACCGTGAGCCGGTACTGGGCGCCGATTCGCAGGCGCAGTGAAGAAGTGCCGTACTTGGTGCCGTCGGTCGCCACCGAGCTGATACCGAGCGCGTAGTTGAAGCCGAACGAGAGGCCGAGGTTCGCCGCGATCCCGCGGGTGAAGTGCG
>JAYVRT010000581.1:0-1609 GCA_043776025.1 Archangiaceae bacterium
GGCGGCGGTGCCAGGCACCTTGACCATCAGGTTCGGGCGGGCGACCGCCTTCCAAAGGTGGCGCGCTTCCTTGAGCGTGGCGGCGGTGTCCTCAGCGACGTAGGGCGAGACCTCGAGCGAGACGTAGCCGTCGCGCCTCTGGGTCTTGGTGTAGACGTCCTTGAGCACGTCGGCGGCCGACTGGATGTCGGGGATCGCCAGCCGCTCGTAGACTTCCATCGGGGTGAGGTTGCGATCCTGCTGGGCGATCTCCGCGAGCGCGGTGTCGTAGTCGGCGCTGCCGGTGATCGCCTTCTCGAAGATCGCCGGGTTCGACGTCATTCCGAGGACGCCGTCGTCTTCGATCAGGCGCTTGAGCTCGCCGCTGGTCATCAGGCTGCGGCGGAGGAAGTCGAGCCACACCGACTGGCCGTACTGGCGCAGCGAGGCGAGCGGGTTGTTCTTGTTCATGGTGGCGGATCCCTACGCCTTCCAGGGCCCCCTCGTCGAGAACAGACCGCGCGGGCGCGCCGTGCGGCGAACAGGTTGAGTGCCCCACCATCTGGGGTAGGGTTTGCCCATGCGCTGGGGTCGACTCATTCCGGCGGCGGTCCTGGGGCTGATGATCTTCGGTTCGCTTGCCCAGGCGGCCAACCCGAAGGTGGCTGCTCTCATCAAAGAGGGCGACCGGCTGTACAAAGAGAACAAGTACCGCGAGGCGGCCGAGGCGCTGAAGAAGGCGTACGACCTCGAGCCGTCGCCGGTGCTGCTCTACAACATCGCCCGCGCCTACGATCAGGCGGGAGAGCTCACCCCCGCGCTCGACAACTACCGGCAGTTCGTCGGCCAGCAGGACGCCGACCCCCAGCTGGTGAAGAAAGCCAACCTCGCGATGGATCGCCTCCGCACCCTGGTCGCCAGGGAAGAGGCGGGCAAGCAGGTGCAGGACGCCGACAAGAAGCGGCTCGAGGACGAAGCCACGGCGGCGAAGGAGAAGGCGGCGCGCGAAGAAGAAAAGGCGCGGGTTCAGAAGGAGGCCTATGACGCGAAGGAGAAGGCGGCGGCCGAGGCGTCGAAGAGCAAGGCCAGCGGAAGGCTCGTCGGGGCGATCGTCGTCGGCGGGGTCGCGGTCGCGGGGCTGGGTGCGGGGATCGCGTTCGGGGTGCTGGCCACCGGGAGCAAGAAGAGCTTCGTCGGCGCGTCCTCGGTGGTGGACAAGACGCGCTTCGCCGCGGACACGAAGTCCCAGGCGTTGATCGCCGACGTCAGCTTCGCGGTGGCGCTCGCCGCGGCGGTCACGGCGGTGATCGTCTTCCCCAAGGGCGGCTCCGAGCCGGACAAGTCGGTGCACGTCGTGGCTGGCCCGTCGGTGGGCGGGGCGTTCGTCGGACTCGAGGGCCGGTTTTGACGCGGCTGCTGCCGCTGCTGCTGCTCGGCGCTGCCTCGTGCAGCTTCACCACCGCGACCGGCTTCAACGAGTGCGACACCGACAGCCAATGCGCCGGCGATCAGGCCTGCCTCCAGCACTTCTGCATCCGGCTCACCCCCGGCTGCCGGCGGGTGGCGGGCGTCTTCGACACCACCGCGCGGATCAACTTCGCCGCGGTGCTCCCCCTGACCGACGTCCCCG
>JAYVRT010000582.1:0-19119 GCA_043776025.1 Archangiaceae bacterium
GGCACCCCGGAGTACATGGCGCCAGAGCAGGCGCTGGGGATCTCCACCGACCTGCGCACCGATCTCTACGCGGTGGGCCTGGTGCTCTACGAGCTGCTCGCGGGGAAGCGGCCGTTCACCGGCGACACCTTCGGACAGCTCGTGGTGCAGATCACCACCACCCCGCCGCCGCCCCTGCCGCCGCGGACCCCGACCGGCGAGCTGATGCCGCCACGCCTGACCGAGATCCTCAGCCGGTGCCTCGAGAAGCAACCCGAGGCGCGGTGGAACGACGCCGGCGAACTGTGCGCGGCGCTCGAGCCGTTCATTCACAGCGGGAACACGCTGACCTCGATGCCAGCGGTCACCGTCTGGGCGCCGGCCCCGTCGCGCGGCCCGATGATCGGCGCGGCGGTCGCCGGTTTGCTGCTGCTCGCTGCCGGCGGCTACTTCGTCTTCCGGCCCGCGCCACACCCGGTCGAGGCCGTCGTCCCACCCACGCCGATCGCTGTCGCGCCGTCCCTGGTCGCGAGCCCACCCCCGAAGCTTCCTGAGCCACCGCAGGCTCCGGTCGCTCCTCCGCCGGTGGTCGCCGCGCCGGCGGTCGCTCGCCCGCCGCCAGCCGCGGCTCCGCTCGCGCGTCTGACGGGCAAAGACCTGGAGCGGGTCTTCAGCAAGTCGGCGACGAAGCTGCGCAGCTGTTTGAACGACCACCGGGCCCAGCTGCCCTCGAAGAAGGGCGAGCTGATGCTCACCTTCACGGTCCTCGACTCTGGAGCAGTCAGCAAGGCGAAGGTGAACACGCCCGGGTTCGAGGGTGTGATCGGCGACTGCGTCGTCACCCGGCTCAAAGAGCTGCGCTTCCCCCGCAACCTCGAGCCCGAGGTCACCTTCGAGCTCCCGCTTTCCTATGTCTTCAAGGATTGAGCTCGGCGCGCTCGCGGCGTGGGTGTTGATGGGGACCGTCGCGTGTCCCGAGCCCGCGGAGCCGCAGCTGGTGGTCGCTCCTCCGCCGTCGGTCAACGCCCCGATCCAGCCGGCGCCGGTCGCCGCCCCGCCAGCGCCGCGGGTGGAGACGCTCAGCGCGGTCGTCTTCGAGTTCGGGGGCAAGGCCGAGGTCCGCCGCGCTGGCGCGGAAGAATGGGTGGCGTTGTCGGTGGGAGACGCGGTGCGCGTCTCGGACGAGGTCCGCACCTCCGCGGACGGGCACCTGGAGATGCGCTTCGGCGACGCCCGGATCCAGGTCCACGAGGGCTCGGAGCTCACCCTTCAGTTCTCCGAAGCGCGCGCGATCCGCGCCGAGGTCCACGGCCGGGCATCGGGCGAGATCGACGGCGGTCAGATGACCTTCGAGGGCAAGGGCAGCGGGGTCACCATCGTCTCCACCGGCGGGCAGCTGTCACTCGACGCGAACGACAAGCGGACCTGGGCCAGCTCCTTGTCCGGCGGCGCGCGGGTGAGCTCCGACGGAGGGACCGTCGAGGTTCGCCCCGGCCAGGTGGCGATCGCCGAGGGCGGCGCGCTCTCGCGGCCGGCCCCGATTCCCAAGCGCGTGTCCCTGAGCGTGAAGTGGCCCACCCAGGCGGAGACGAACCAGCCGACGCTCGCGTTGCGCGGGAAGACCAGCGCCTACGCCCAGCTGTTGGTGATGGGACGCAAGGTAGAGGCCGCGCCCGACGGGGCCTTCGAGACGCAGGTGCCGCTGAAGAAGGGCACCCAGAGCATCTGGGTCCTGGCGATCGACCCGCTGGGCCGCCGCGCGACCGACAGTCGAAAGATCACCTTCGATCCCAACGCTCCGGCGATCACCGGAAAGGTCGAGTACCGATGATCGGGTTGCTGGCCGGTCTGGTGTTGGCCGCGGGCCCCGTTCAGCTGGAGCCGGCGGCGGTGACGTTCGGGGCAGACCCTCAGCCGGCGATCGTACTGATCGCACCGGGAGCGAAGAAGCTGTCCGCGGTCTCGGCCAACGGCGTCGGCGCCATCTCCGCGCCCGAGAGCCTCGGCAACGGACGCTTTCGCGCCCGGTTCTCGCTGCCGAAAGAGCGCTACCCGCAGCTCGCCCTGATCCGGGTCGAGCTCGAGGGTGAAGGCGGAGCGCAGACGCGCCAGTGGCTGGTGCTCCCGCTGATCGCCACCGCGGACCTGAAGATCGAGACGAAACCACGCGCGACGGTGACGGTGACGATCGGGGAGAAGACGTTTGGCCCGGCGGTCGCCGATGCACGGGGGAACGTCAAGATCCAGGCGCAGGTGCCTCCCGGCTTCGCCGCTGCGACCGTGGTCGCCGTGGATCGCGCCGGAAACCGCACCACCCAGCCGCTGGACCTGCTGACCCGGCCCTACCCGCGCGCCGTCGCCGTCCTCGACGTCGCGGCGGCCACCCCGGACCAGCCGGCGCCGTTGGAGATCTTCGCCGTCGAACCCGATGGGCGTCCGCTGGACAAGGGCCAGTCGCTGCACCTGACGCCGAAGCTCGGCGCGTGCGACGTCCCCAACGCGGGCACCCAGGGGGTGTTCGCCGCCACGTACCGGTCGCCCGCCCTCGTCGCCGATGGGCGCGATCGAATCTCGATCACCGTCGACGGCACCGTGGCCAGCACCGAGGTGGAGGTGAAGCTGGCTCCGGGGGTCCCCGCCCGGCTGGTGCTCACCTTCTCGCCCCCCGGGTACATCGCAGGCTCGGGGCTTCCATCGCGGCTGCGCATCGACTCGGTGGACGCGCACGGAAACTTCGTCGGCCTGGAAAAGCCGCAGCTCACCTCGGACTTCGGCCAGCTCGAGGCCACCCCCGACGGGCTGGTGCTCCGCGTCCCCGATGACTTCGGCGCGCGGGCCACGGCGACGGTGCGCGCGACCGCGGGCTCCCTGCGCGGCGAGGGCGCGCTCAACCTGCTCGCGGCGGCCCCGGCAAAGGCCGGCCTGCGCTTTCCGTCGCGGGTCGCCGCGGGGACGACCGGAGCTGGGACCCTGACGCTGGCCGACGCGTTCGGCAATCCAGTGCGGGGCGCTGCCATCGTCGCCCGGCTGACAGGCGGACGCACGGCGACAGCCCGGGAGACGGAGCCCGGAAGCTATGCGCTCGAGCTGGTCACCGAAGCCGGGGACGCGCCGGGGGAGGACGAGCTGGTGCTGACGGCCAACGGCAAGGAGATCGCGCGCCAGCGGGTGATCATCCTGCGCTACGAGCGCCGCTGGGCGGTGAAGCTCGGGGCGCAGGGCTACCTGCAGACCAACCTCTCGCAGTGGCTGTCCGGAGGCCCACGGCTGTCGCTCGGACTCCGCCTCGCGGGCACCGGCTTCGAGGTGGTCGCCGAGGGAGCGTACGGAGCCTTCGCGCCGGCCCAGGCGCGATCGGCCGACGGGCAGCTGGGGGTCAAGCAGCCGCCGTTCCGGATCGACCTCCACACCTTCTCGCTGGCGCTCGGAGCGCGTTACTGGATTCCGTTTGGCGTTCGCACTTCGTTCCATGTCTCGTTCGTCGCGGGCTTGCACCGCACCGCGAGCACGGTGAGCCGTGCTGCGACTGCCGAGCGGTACTCCGACGTCACGGTCAGCCTGATCTTCCGGGCGGGCGGAGGGCTTGCCTTCGAGCTCGGACCGGGCCGCGTGGTGTCGCAGCTGGAGTACGCCCTCGCGCCCGCGGAAGGGTTGATCCACGGAAACGTCGGCGGGGTTGGCCTGGGCCTGGGCTACCTGGTGAGCTTCTGATCGCAGCGATCAGCTCGATGTGACGAGCTGTTTCGTCGCGGGCCCAGGGGCCGGCTCGAATGGGCCGCCTCGGCCCCAGCGCCACGGCGTAGGCTCCGCCGAAGTGTCTACCCGCGTGCTCTTCACCTCCACCCGCGCCTCGCGCCGCCTCGTGAAGGCGAGCGCGTGGCTCGCCGAGCTGCCGGCCGCCGCGGCGGTGACGATCCTCGGGCACACGCCGGACTCCGCCTCCGAGCTCATCCGCTCGCTGAAGCGGCCGGTGTTCGGCTGGACTCGGACGACGCTCTTCCACCTCGCGACCGCGCTCGCGCGCCCGCGGATGCTGACCGAACAACGCGTCCTCGCCACCCCGCTCGCCCTCGAGGCGCTCTGGGCGCGCGTGGTGCACCAGCTCGCCAGCGACAAGCAGTTGGGGCGGTTCGCGCCGCTGCAGGGGCACCCGGGGCTCGCCCGCGCCCTCTCCCGCACTGCGGCAGAGCTGCGGCTGGGGGAGACCGACCCGAAGCTCCTCGAGCCGTCGCTCGCCAACGCGCTCGCCGCCTACGAGTCCGCCCTCTCCGCCCACCACCTCGCCGATCGCGCGCTGGTGTTTCGCTGGGCGCAGGCCGCGGCGCCCGCGCCCGCGCCGCTGCTGCTGCTCGATCTCGAACTGCGTCACCAGGTCGAGCGGTCGTTTCTCGCGAGCCTCGTCGGCGTCGCTTCCTCGGTGCTCGCGGTGGCACCGCGGGCCGACGCCTCCTCGGTGCTCGCGCTCGAGGAGCTGCTCGGGGTGAAGGCCGAGCTCCTCGGCGAGCCGCGCCGCGCGGGTCCGCCGGGGGTGAACGGAGCCCTCGCCGCCCTTCAGGACCATCTGTTCTCCGACTCGCACACCGAGGGCACGGCAGCGTGGAACGACCTGATCTCCGCCCCGGGTGAAGGGCGCGAGTGCGTCGAGCTCGCGCGCATGCTGCAGGAAGAGGCAAAGCGGGGCGTGCCGTTCGACGCGATGGCGATCCTCCTGCGGGCGCCGGAGACCTACCGCGCGCCGCTCGAGGCCGCGCTTCGCCGGGCGGGGATTCCCGCGCACTTCGCTCGTGGGACCTCCCGGCCTGATCCTTCGGGCAGGGCGCTGCTCGCGCTGTTGCGGTGCGTCGAAGAGAACCTCTCTGCCAGCCGCTTCGCGGAGTACCTCTCTTTGGGTCAGGTGCCGAACGCGGGTCCGGCCGGTGGTCCGCCGCCGGCCGCGCCCTACTTCGTCGCCGCCGGGGACGACGTCGAGCTGGAGGCGCCGGCGACCCCGGAGCCGACGCCGGGGCCGACCGACATCGACGCCCCGGTTGTCGAGGGCAGCCTCCGGGCGCCGCGCCGCTGGGAGAAGCTGCTCGTCGACGCCGCGGTGATCGGCGGAATTCCCCGCTGGAAGAGCCGGCTGGGCGGCCTGCGCGAGCAGCTGAAGCTCGAGGCGGCCGAGCCCGACATCTCCGCCGACGCCGCGGAGCACTTTGCCCGCACGCTCGGCGATCTCGACGCGCTCGAGGCCTTTGCGCTGCCCCTGCTCGAGGTCCTCGTCGCCTTCCAGGCCCCGGCGACCTGGGGCGTGTGGCTCGAGCGGCTGTCGTCGCTGGCGACGCGGTGCCTCAAGTTCCCCTCGCGCGTGCTCTCGATGTTGCAGGAGCTCGCGCCGATGGCCGACCTGGGGCCGGTGGCGCTGCACGAGGTCTGCACCGTGCTCGGGCCGCGGATCACCACCCTCACCGACCTGCCCGACGGCCGGCGCGCGGGGCACGTGTTCGTCGCGCCGGTCGACGCCGCCCGCGGGCTCTGTTTCGAGGTCGTCCTCGTCCCCGGCCTGGTCGAGCGCGTCTTCCCCCAGAAGCTGCGCGAAGATCCGCTGTTGAACGAAGCGGTGCGCGCCCGGCTCGGGCTGCTCACCTCGCAAGGGAGAATCGCCGGCGAGCGCCTCGCGCTCCAGCTCTCGGTCGGGGCGGCCACCCGGCGCGCCCTGCTCTCCTACCCGCGGATGGACCCGGAGCGCGTCAGCCAGCGCGTTCCTTCTTTCTACACGCTGGAGGCGGTGCGCGCGGTCGAGGGGAAGCTGCCCGGCTTCGAGGACGTGCAGCGGCGCGCGGAGAAGGCGGCGGAGGCGCGGTTGGGCTGGCCGGCGCCGGCCGACTTCAACGACGCGATCGACGAGACCGAGTTCGATCTCGCCGTGCTCGAGGACATCTTCAAGGGGGCGACGCCGGTGAAGAGCCGCGCCCAGTACCTGCTGGCCGCCAACCCAATCCTCGCCCGCGCCCTGCGCGCCCGCCGCGCCCGCTGGAGCCGGCAGTGGACGCCGTCGGACGGGCTGGTGCAGCCGGGCCCCGCGTCGGTGGCCGCGCTCGAAGCCCACCAGCTCGCGGCGCGCTCGTACTCGCCGACCGCGCTGCAACATTTCGCCGCCTGCCCCTACAAGTTCTTCCTCTCGGCGATCCTCCGGCTCAAGCCACTGGAGGTCCCCGAGGCGCTGGAGCACCTGGGCCCGCTGGAACGAGGGTCGATGAGCCACGCGGTGCAGTACCAACTGCTCACCACCCTGCGCGAACGGGGCGTCGAGGTCACCCCCCTGACCCTCGAGCCCACCGTGTTCCCCCTGCTCGATCAGACCCTGGAGGCGGTCGGCAAGGACTTCGAGGAGAAGCTCGCGCCGGCGATCGACCGGATCTGGGAGGACGCGCTCCACAGCATCAAGGCCGACCTGCGCCAGTGGCTGCGGCAAGTGGCGGACGAGCCCCACTGGAAGCCGTGGCGCTACGAGCTCTCGTTCGGGCTGGCGCTGCGGCCGGGGCATGATCCGGCGAGCAAGGCCGAGGCGGTGCCGCTCGACGCCGGGGTGAAGCTTCGAGGGTCGATCGACCTCGTCGAGCTGAGCGTGCAGGAGACGGTGCGCGCCACCGACTACAAGACGGGCAAGGCCCGCGCACCGCAGGGCAACGTCGTCGGGGGCGGCGAGTACCTGCAGCCGGTGCTCTACGCCCTGGTGCTGGAGAAGCTGCTGCCTCAGAGCTCCGTCGACGAGGGGCGCTACTACTACTGCACCCAGGCCGGCGACTTCTCCAGCGTCAGCACTCCGCTCGACGCTGAGGCGCGGGCGTCGATGGCCCAGGTCATCGAGGCGGTGGGCACTTCGTTGAAGGACGGCTTCTTCCCCGCCGCCCCGCGCGCCGACGGGTGCAAGTATTGCGACTACAAGGCCGTCTGCGGGCTCGACGAGGAGCGGCGGGTCAAGCTCAAGCCCCAGGCGGAGCTCAAGGCGCTGGCGAAGGTCCGGGGGCTGCGATGAAGAAGCCCCAGGACCACGACGTCCGCCGGCGGCTGCTCACCGAGCTCGACACCTCGTTCGTCGTCGAGGCGGCCGCGGGCACCGGCAAGACCACGGTGCTGGTGAGCCGGATCGTGGCGGTGGTGCGCTCGGGCAAAGCGTCGCTGCGCCAGGTGATCGCCGTCACCTTCACCGACCGCGCCGCGGGAGAGATGAAGCTGCGGCTGCGGGAGGCGCTCGAGGAGGCCCGGTCTGCCGCGACCGCCGCCCAGGCCGGCCACCTCACGCGCGCGCTCGAGGAGTTGGAGGTGGCCCGGATCGGCACCATCCACGGCCTGTGCGCCGACATCCTCCGCGACCACCCGGTCGAGGCGAGGGTGGATCCCCTCTTCGAGGTCGTCGAGACGCGCGAGGCGGCCGCCCTGCGGCTGTCGGTCTTCAACGCCTGGTTCGAGCGGGTGTTGAGCAAACCCGGCGAGGGAGTGCGCCGCCTGTTGCGGCGGCGGCCGAAGTCGCCCAACGAAGACACCCCGCGGCAGGCGCTGCTCGACGCGGTGACGAAGCTGATCGAGCACCGCGACTTCACCGCCGACTGGCGCCGCGAGCCGTTCGGGCGGGACGCGGCGATCGACGCGCTGCTGCTGCGGCTGGCCGAGCTCGGGGCGCTCGCCGACAAGAGCGACAAGCCGAAGGCGAAGGCGAAGTTCCTCAAGCTGCTGCGCGAGGTGCACCGCTTCGTCGCCGATGTGCTGCACCGCGAAACGGTCGCCGCCCGCGACCACGACGGCCTCGAGGCGGGCCTCGCCGAGCTGGCCAAGCTGTGGGAGTGGAAGGACGCCCCTCCGGACTGGATCCTCTTCCAGGGCAAGCGGCCGGAGGAGGTTGCTGCACTGCGGGATGACGCGCTCGGCGCGCTCACCGCCTTCGTCCAGCGTTCCGACGCAGACCTCGCGGCCTGTCTGCAGCGCGAGCTGCGGCCGGTGGTCGGCCTCTACGAAGCGGAGAAAGCGCAGCTGGGGAAGCTCGACTTCGTCGACCTGCTGCTGCGCACCCGGGACCTGGTGCTGGGGAACGGCGAGGTCCGCCGGTCGTTGCAGGACCGCGCGACGCACCTGTTCGTCGACGAGTTCCAGGACACCGACCCGCTCCAGGCCGAGCTGCTGCTGCTGCTCGCCGCCGATGACCCCGCCGTCACCGACCCGTTCGCGGTGCGTCCGGTGCCAGGCAAGCTCTTCGTCGTCGGAGATCCGAAGCAGGCCGTCTACCGGTTCCGCCGCGCGGACATCGTGCTCTACGAGCAGGTGAAGACGCACCTGCGGTCCCACGGCGCCCAGGTGGTGCACCTGTCGACGAGCTTCCGCGGGACGCCAGGGATCCAGACCGCGGTCAACGGCGCCTTCGACGTGGCGATGGGCGGCGGCAACCAGGCCCAGTACGTGGCGCTGCAGCCGTGGCGCGACTCGCACCCGGACCAGCCGTCGATCGTCGCGCTCAGCGTGCCGAAGCCGTTCGCGACCAGCGGCTACATCACCAAGGCGGCGGTCGAGGAGTCGGTGCCCAACGTGGTGGCGGGCTTCGTCGAGTACCTGGTGACGAGGAGCGGCTGGAAGGTGCTCGAGGACGGCAAGCCGGTGCCGGTGAAGCCGCGCCACGTCTGCATCCTCTTCCGGCGATTTCAATACTGGGGCACGGACGTCTCGCGGCGGTACGCCCGGGCGCTCGAAGCCCGGCATGTGCCCCACGTGCTCGTCGGCGGGAGATCCTTTCACGTCCGCGAAGAGGTGATGGCGCTGCGCACCGCGCTCTGGGCGATCGAACGGCCGGACAACGAGCTGTCGGTGTACGCGACGCTCAAAGGTCCCTTCTTCGGCTTGTCGGACGACGCGCTGCTCGCCTTCCGCGCGGAGGACGGGCGCCTGCATCCGCTCAAGCCGCGCGAGGTGGAGAAGCTGTCGCCGGTGGCGTGTGAGGTGGCGCAGTCGCTGGAGATCCTCCGCGACCTGCATTTGAAGCGAAACCGGCAGTCGGTGGGGACGACCGTCACCGAGCTGCTGGAGAAGGTGCGGGCGTTCGCCGGCGTCGCGTTCTGGAAGGCGGGCGATCAGGCGCTGGCCAACCTGCTGCAACTGGCCGAGATGTCGGCGCGCTTCGAGAAGGGCGCGACCTCGTTCCGCGACGTCGTCGAGTCGCTCGAAGAGGAGGCCGACGAGGGCGATGCGGGCGAGGCGCCGCTGGTCGAGGAAGGCACCGAGGGCGTGCGGATGATGACCGCCCACGCCGCGAAGGGGCTCGAGTTCCCGGTGGTGATCCTCGCCGAGCCGACGGCGAACGTCGCGAGGCAGCAGCCCTCGCACTGGGTCGACGCGAAGCAGCGGCTGTGGGCGCAGGCGCTGGCGGGCTGTGCGCCGGCCGAGCTGCGGGACCACGAAGAGGAGGTGCTTGCGCTCGACCGGGAGGAGGCGGTGCGGCTGACCTACGTCGCGGCGACGCGGGCGAGGGACGTGCTGGTGGTGCCGGCGGTGGCGGACAAGAAGTTCCCCGACACATGGACCGAGGTGCTGTACCCGTCGATCTACCCCCAGCTGGGCAGCGAGCAGCTGGCGTCCCCCGCACCGGGGTGCCCGCCGTTCGGCACCGACTGCGTCGTCGACCGCCAGGGGCCGCAGCCGTCGGATTCTCCGGTGCCGGGGCTGCACCGGGCGAGCACCGGAAAGAACGGGGTCGTCTGGTGGGACCCAGGGACGCTCAACCTCGAGGTCGAAGAGGCAGGGGGCCTGGAGCGAAACAGCGCGCTCGCACCGGGCGACGAGGCGGCCGCCGCGAAGACCCTGGCGGCGTGGGATGGCTGGCGCGCCGAACGGCTGCGGTTGATCGCGACCGGGTCGAAGCCGAGCGTCGAGGTGCGGACGGCGCGCGATCTGACGGCGCCGGCGCGGCCGGGCGTGGTGACGGTGGACCAGAGCCTGAAGCGGCAAGCGGGGCGGCCGCACGGACGACGCTTCGGAGCGCTGGTCCACGCGATCCTCGCCCAGGTGCCCTACGACGCGACGAAGAAGCAGGTGAAGGCGGTCGCCGAGCTCGAAGCGCGCGGGTTGCTCGCGACGCCGGAGGAAGAAGCGGCGGCGGTGAAGGCGGTCGAGGGGGCGCTGGGCCACGCGCTGCTGCGCCAGGCAGCGAAGCTGGCGCCGGCCGCGGTGCGGCGGGAGGCGAACGTGGTCAACATGCTCGCCGACGGCTCGTACCTCGAAGGCACGGTGGACCTCGCGTTCGACGCCGGAGCCGAGTGGGTGGTGGTGGAGTTCAAGACCGACGAAGAGCTGGGCGTGCACCGCGCGGCTTATGAGGCGCAGACCGAGGCCTATGTCGATGCGATCGCCGCCGCGACGGGCAAGGCGACGCGCGGCGTGGTCTTGATCGTCTGAGCCCCACTTCGACGTCGACGCGAAGTCAGTGAAGGTCACCCACCTTCGCGGATGGCGCCGACCGCGAGGGTGATCATCGCCCCGTCCGCTCAGCGCGCCGGGGTCGAGGCCCCGAGGCGTTCCCGGTCTCGCAACGCGACGTCGAGTTCGACGAGCCGCGGCGCCGCGACACTCCGCGCCCCCGCCTCGGCGATCAACCGCTGGCGCTCTTCCTCGAACTGCAGGCTCACCTTGGTGAAGTGAACCCGAAGAAAGTCCTCGAGCGGCAGAGGAGCCATCGCCCGGACGATCGCGAGCACGAGCCGCAACATCCACGGAGCGATGAGCTTGAGCGCCCACGGGTTCGGCCCGGCGCCGCTTGCCTCTTTGATCGCCTCGCGCTCGCCCGCCGCGTCGAGGCCGAGCCGAAGCGCCTTACCTCCCGCGAGCCCGGAGAACTTCCAGCCGACGAGCTCGAGCGCGGAGACGAGCGCGAAGAGCACGGCGTCGGGGAGACGGGCACCCGACTGCGCGCTGACGCTCGCGGCCACCCCGCCCCGCCGGCACACCTGCGCCAGCTCACCGAGCGCGGCGGGGTCGAGGCCCGAGAGGCCGAACGTCGGCCCGGGGGGAAGAAAGTAGGCGGTGCCGGGTTGCTCCGGCTTGAGCCAGCCCAACGGCACGGTGAAGCTCAGCAGGTTGATCGCGCCGGAGCTCAACCGCCCGGGACCGATCGCCTGCTCGAGCCACTCGGCGTCGCGCAGGCCGAGCATCATCGCCACCACCTGGGTCTTGCCGGCCGCCACCTTCGCCAGCCCCTCGGCGAAACCCGGCGCCCGCAGCGCCGGCGGCGGCAACGCCAGCACCACCCAGTCCCACGTTTCCTTCCCGGCATCGGACCAGTCGGTGAACACCGGCACGCCCTCGAGCCGCTGCAGCCGTGGCTGACGCCGCCCGAACTTCAGTGGATAGAGCGCGAAGCCCGCCCGCGCCTCGGCGGCGTGCTTCTGTTTGACGAAGAACGCGACCTCGGCGCCCCCCTGACGCAGGTGGTGCGCCATCACGACTCCCACCTGGCCCGCACCGACGATCAGGATCCGCACCGGTCGACGCAATAGCCCGGTGGCGGCGAACGCGCTCGGCCAACTGGCGGACCACCGAGGTGGGTGAGGGTCGAACAAGTGCGGATCCCGCACCTCCCGACGATCACCGTGGGCTCGCGGCACGCGCTGACGTCAGGATCACCCTCTTCAGCGCGTCCTCATCGCCATGGTCTCCAACTCCTCGTCGTCCGCGTCTTCGTCGTCGTCCTCCCGGGCGACCGACTCGCCGTGACCTGAGGAGCCGAGCTGCCGCTCGACCTGACCCCCTCGAGGCCACGCGCTTCGAGGGGGTCGTTTCTTTCCACGCCTGTCCCCGCGCCTGCCCGGCGCACAACCAAGGAGCAACCCATGGGCAAGCTGCACCTCAACGTCGGTACCATCGGTCACGTCGACCACGGCAAGACCACCCTCACCGCTGCCCTCACCCACGTGATGGCCGCGCTGCACGGAGGCACGGCCCTGCGCTTCGAGGAGATCGACCGCGCCCCGGAAGAGAAGGAGCGCGGCATCACCATCACCATCAAGCACGTGAAGTACGAGTCGGCCCTCCGCTCGTACGCGCACATCGACTGCCCGGGTCACGCCGACTACGTGAAGAACATGATCACCGGCGCCTCGCAGATGGACGGCGCGGTGCTGCTGGTGGACGGCTCGACCGGCCCCCAGCCGCAGACCCGGGAGCACGTGCTGCTCGCGCGCCAGGTCGGCGTCAGCCACCTGGTGGTCTTCATCAACAAGGTCGACGTCGCCGACCCTGAGCTGCTGAGCCTCGTCGAGCTCGAGACGATCGAGCTGCTCGAGGCCCACGGCTACCGGAACGTGCCGGTGGTGAAAGGCTCGGCGCTCGGGGCGCTGAGGGCCTGCCAGCGCGGCCTCCCGTTGGGCGAGGAGACCGCCTGCATTCGGGCGCTCGTCGACGCGCTCGACGCAAACATTCCTGACCCGGTGCGCGACCTCACCCGTCCGTTCCTGCTCCCCGTGGAGGACGTGTTCTCCATCGGAGGCCGGGGCACGGTCGTCACCGGGCGGGTCGCTCGCGGCGTGCTGCGTGCGGGCGCGGAGCTCGAAGTGCTCGGGCTCCACGACGGGGACCTCCCCCGCCGCGTCGTCGTCACCAGCATCGAGGCGTTCCACGAACTCCTCGAGGAGGCAAAGGCCGGTGACAACGTCGGCCTGCTGTTGCGCGGCATCAAGCGTGAGGAGGTCGAGCGCGGCCAGGTGCTGACCATCCCCGGGGCGATCGCGCCCCACGACCGCGGAGAGGCGGAGCTGTTCGTCCTCTCCGCGAAAGAAGGCGGGCGCCGCACCTCGTTCGCCAGCGGGTACATGCCGCAGTTCTTCTTCGGCGCCACCGACGTCACTGGCACGGTCGAAGTCTTCGGCGAGCTGGGCGTGGTGCAGCCCGGTGAACACGTGAAGATCGGCTTCCAGCTCGGCAAGCCGATCGGCATCGAGGCGGGGATGCGGTTCGCCCTGCGCGAAGGCAACAAGACCGTCGGCGCCGGTGTGGTGACGTCGGTCGTTTGAACGAGGGGGGCCGGGGGTCGCCGTGCCTTCGGCCCCTCCGCGCCTGGTAGAGTGCCGCGCCGATGGAGCACGAGCAGAACGGCGGGCACAGCGATCGCGAGCGCCGCGCCGAGCTCGAGCAACTTCAGACCGAGCTTCGAGACGCGCGCGCCGAGCTCGCCCGAGGCCACCCGGCCCGGCTGGGGGCGCTGGAGACCGCGCTCGCCGAGGCGCGCGCGAAGCTTGAACAGACCCGCTCGAGAGCCGACCGGCTCGAAGGGGCGTGCGTCGCGACGGCGGACCGGGCGCGAATCCTAGAGGGGGAAATCGAAGAGACCCGAATTCAGAACCTCGGCGCGGCCCGCCGCGACCACTACGTCGACTGGGCCCCTCAGGGGACCTCGCCGGAGATCAAACCCAACCAGGACTTCGGGATCAGCAGCGACGACTACGACGGCAGCAACCCCGCGGTGATCATCGTCCCAATCGTGGTGATCGGAATCGCCCTGATGGCGTTCATGACCCTGGTGGGCCATTGCTGAGCGAGCTCGACGAAGCCCTGGCCGAGGCCCGCGCCGAGCTGCAGAAGGTTCGCGCCCAGATCGAGCGGGAGACCGGCCCCCGGGTGCACACGCTCACCGCCGAACTGAAACAGACGGCCGCCGATCAGACGACCGAGGAGGCGCGAATCGCCAGGCTGGAAGCGCGGCTCGAACGTCTCGTCGCTGCACAGACCGAGCTGAAGATGAGGCTCGCCGCCACCCGGGGCCGACCCGCGCAGGCCCGCTGACTAACGCGGCTTTCCGCCCCGGCCCGCGCTGCCCTGCGCCACCACCCAGCCGTGCTTCGCGACCGTCAGCTTCGGCGCTTCGAAGGCATGAATGGCGTTCGAGGAGCTCCTCGTCGAGCTCGTGAAGAGCCGGCCTGCCTGAAGCACCATGCTCTCGGGCCCCCAGTCGACGTTGCGGTCCAGCTGCAGAGGGCACGAGTCGCCGCGCCCTCCCTTTGCGTCGACGTGAATCAGACCCCAGCGTTGCGTGACGTCGAGCATCACCACCGAGCCATCGTCGAGCAGCGCTGAGACGTCGACCACCTCTGCCAACGGCTCGTACACGCCGAGCAGCTCTGACCACTTCACCTGGTGCGTCACCGGGTCGAGCGCTCTGAGCTTTCCGTACTGGCCCACCTCGAAGAGCGCCACCGACGGGCTCACGAGCCAGCGGCCCTCGAGGTACTTCACGTCCGTCGTGCCGAACGCCTGCGCCTCGCTCGCAGCGACCGGGCTGGCTGCCACCTGGAGCCCCGACGCCGCGTCCAGCGTCTCTCCGTGCTCGAGGTAGACGCGCCCTCCGAACGCCGCCTGAGGCCACGAGTCGCCCGCGGTTTGCCAGCGCAGCGCCCCGAGGCGATCGCGCGACTCGATGCGCGCGGAGACCGCGTAGGTGCGTTGATAGATGTTTCCCAGCTCGTCGGCGACGAAGCCCGCGGTGAAGTCCGGCCGGCGGTTCGCCCAGCGGCGTTGGCCCGTCGCCACGTCGAACCCCACCATCGCCGCGCCCAGGGGTGACAGCGTGCCGCCGGTGTCGGGCGGATACAGCAGGAACTCAGCCACCGCAGCGCCGTTGCCCTGACTCACCATCGACGAACAGAAGCTGCTCTTCGCGGGGCTCAGCTCGGCCTTGGTGAAGTAGCCGCCGATCACGTCTTGGCTCCACAGCTGTGCGCCGTCGGCGAGCCGGAAGCCGGCCACCGAGCCATCCGCCTTCACCGTCAGCAGCACGCCCGCGGCATCGTCGATGAACAGCGGTTGGTCGGTGACGGTGCCGCCGGTGCCGAGGGGAATGCGGTAGCGAAGCGTTCCGTCGCGCGTCATCGAGACGAGCTCGCTGAGGCTCATCACCCCGTAACCGGTCTCTTTCCAGTAAAGGTTGCCCACGGCGTCGGCGGCGAGCTTCGAGCTCAGAGTCACCGCGGGCGCCGTGACGTACGACCACACCGGCGCCTGGCCCAGCGCTGGACTCTCGCACTTTCCCGCCGCGCAAAGACCGGGGCCGCAGTCGGTCTGGCACGCCGCTCCATCGGGCGGAACCGCCGCCACGCACTGCCCGGTCAGACAGATGTGCGCGCTGAGGCAGTCGGCCTGCCCGCAGGCAGTTCCGTCCGCCGCATCGTGACTCACGCAGGCGCTGCCTTCGCAGGCAGCGACCTGACACGGGTTGGTGGGCGGAAGGCACGTGAGATGAATGCAGCCCGCGGCGCCGCAGGTGTCGGTGGTGCACCCCTCGCCGTCGTCGCAGCGCAGCGCCTGGCCTTTGCACTGACCGCCCTCGCAGCGCGCGTTCGAGAGGCACGCGTCGGCGCAAGCTTCGCCGTCGGCGACGGGCTTCTCGAGGCAGCCTTTCACCGCGTCGTAGAAGGGCCGACTGCACACCGAAGTGACCGGGCACAGCGCTATGCCCGAGAGTGTGACCACCGTGCGCGCGTCGCCGACCTTGAGCAGCAACTCGCCCGGAGCCGGGCCGCCCGCGGTGGGGGCGAACATCACGTCCAGGGTTCGCAGCTCACCGGCCTCGAGTTTCAGTGCCAGCGTCTCGACCGCGTACGGAGCGGCGGTGCTCAGCACCACCTGGACCTGCGTTCGACCGGAGTTCGTGATGTTCAACGGTGCGCTCACCGTCGAGCCCGGCGCGACCGCGGCGAAGGTCAGCGGGTTGGGAGACGCCTGGAGCACGCTCGGCGCATGGACGAGGCGCTCCGAGCCGCAGCCGCACAACAGCACCGCCCAGACGAGGAACCGCCGCACCGCGTTGTCCTTAGCAGCGCTTCGCGCTTCGGCGCCAACCAGCGGGGTGAACCGCACCGCCGCGGGCTCGGAGTTCATCACCGGCTGCCGCCGACAACCCGCTCCCGGCCCGGCTACTGGTAGACGCGCAGCAGCCTCGCGTTGAACTCGTAGTGGTAGCCCTCGTCGGTCAGCGCGGGCATCAGCTTGTCGGCGCCAAACCCCAGGATCCCCGGCATCGGCGCGTAGGAGATCGCCGTCTCGAGCTTCTTCGGCAGCCCGAGCCACCCTTCGATCGCCCAGATGCTGCGCAGCTCGGGCCCGTGAAACGCGTCGGCGGGCGGCGGGCCGGCGTCGGCGATCGTCTTCGGCCAGGCGTCGAGCACGAAGGCGTCGAAGGTCGGGTCACTCGAGGCCTTGAGCACCACCGCGCTGAGCGGGCTTCCGTCTCGGAACTGCCGCAGCTCGAGCGTGAGCGCAATCAGCGGCTTGCCGTGGCTCAGATCGTTCTGCGTCTCCGTTGCCTGAACCAGCGCCCGCAGCGCCATCGTCTCCGGCATGTTGCCCATGCGATCTTTGAGCACCTCGGACTGCCGCGGGTTGACCCCCGGGGGGCCGAGGTTCGGATCTCCCGTCTTGGCGTAGCTGGAGGCCGCGTTGGCGTAGCGCTTGCCCACCTCGGTCAGGGCCTGCGAAGTGGTTGCCTTGATCCCCGCCTCTCGGGCGCGCTTTCCCAGCCCGGTCTTCGCTGCTTCGCGCAGGCCGGAGAAGTACGGGTGGGGCAGTCCGTTCTGCGCGCGGGCCTCGGCGAGCCCATCCTCCGCCCAGCCGTCGACGCGGCGCTTCACCCGGTGCTCTTCCTCGGCGCGAATCACGTCGGGCCGGAACTCCGGGTCATCGGGGTGCATCGTGCGGCCGTGCGGTGCCTCTGCTGGCTCGGTGCTCGGCGCGAGGCTCGGCAGGGGGAAGAGCGTGATCGGCGCGCTCGGCTTCACCAGCGGGTCCTTCGGTACGTCGGAGGCGATCGGCTCCGCCGGCGCGGGCGGCGCTGCAGCCGCCTGGGCCTCCTCCGACTTCGTCGTCCGCGGCGCCGGCTTGCGCAGCGGTTGCGGCGGGGGCGGCAGCGGCGGCGCGACCGGGGGAGGAGGAGGCGGCGGCTCGACCTCGACGATCACCCACTGCATCGGCGCCGGCTCCGCGGGGGGAGGCAGCGGGGACGGGTTCAGCACGAAGAGGGCCACCAGCGCCGCGTGGAGCGCGAGGGAGACGAGCAGCGCTGGCTTCAAACGGGTGCGGGCCATCGGTCTGACCGGGGCGCCTCACGGGCCGCGTACGCGATCTCTCCTACGGTGCACTGAATGGGCGATTGCGGCAAGCCGAAGGCGGCACACTTTTGCCGTGCGCTACCCCGTCTGCCGGCTCACCCCGGGAGCGTTGAACACCGCCAGCTCGGCTGGGGTCATCATCCCTCCGGGGTTATGCACCATCAGGCCTTCGACGAAGTAGGTGGCGCTGCGATCCACCGAGATGTCGAACACCGGCAGCGGCCGGTGATGCACCCGGGTCGCCAGCAGCTCGCGCGGCCGCAAAGCGTCGATGCCGAAGTCGAAGCAGGTGAGCTCCTCTCCCGCCACCACGCCGCCGATGAAGCGCCACTGCCCGCGCACGTAGAACTGGTGCTTCGCGGTGACGCGGAGCTCCTCGCCGACGCCCTGCACGGTGATCGCCACCACCGGCTCGGGAGCGTAGGCGCGGCAGAAGAGCACGCTCTTGCCGACGGCCATGCCGAGCCACTTGTCCCAGGCGAGCACCTGGTCCCCCGGCTGGAGCCGCTCGATCGGCCGTCGGGTTCCGTCGAAGAGCGTCACCATCGTCCCGGCGCCGAAGCAGCCGCGGCCCCCACTGGCGCGCAACCCCGGCTCCGGCTTCGTTTCGAGTCCTGTCGGCATCTGATGCCCCCCGGGTCTGCCTGCGTTCGGTGCGACTTCTTCACCGGACGTGCCATCGCCGACGGGACGAGAGCCTCGGGGGTTACCGCGGAGGGCCGTGGCCGACAGCGCAGCTCTCCGCGCAAGTGTGCCATTGCCGGCACACTCCAGCCGTCAGAAGTCGAGGTGGATGTGGCTCGTCTCGAAGTTGCGCAGCCCGCCGTGCTTCCGCGCGACCCGCTCGATCATCCCCGAATTGCCGGTGCTCAGATCGAGGTCCACCGCGGCGCCGCGGTAGTGGTTGGAGTTGGGGCTGTGGTGCCCGCCGGTGAGCGCGTTGATCATCAGGTGACCGCGCTTCGCCATCTCGACCAGCGCCTGCATCAGCTTCAGCTTCGGGATCACGTGCCGGCCCGTCGCCGGGACGAAGGCCTTGTGGCCGTTGGCGAGGGCGACCAGGTTCTTGCGATCAGACCCGGTGCTCAGGCCCGACCAGAAGCTGACGTTCTTCGACTGCAGCAGCGCCCGGGCGCACCCGGCGACGGTGCGGGTGCTGGTGCGCGCCTCGAGCCGCTTCATCGCGTGGAGGTCGCCGGTGCCGATCCGCCCGTCGACGTGGCGGTGGGTGCGGCGCTCGAACTTCATCACCGCGTTGCGGGTCGCCCGGGTGAAGAGCCCGTCGGCCTTCACCGCGCGGTACCCCAACTTGCGCAACAGCACCTCGCTGCGCTTCACCGCCGCCGACTGCTCGCCCAGGTCCTGCGAGGGAGAGGTTCCGCTCTCCGCGGCGATCACGCTGTGCGACAGCTGCTTCCAGGTGCCCGCATCCACCCGGCCCGTCGGCAGCAGCCCGCTGCGGCGCTGAAACGCCTTCACCGCGCCGGTGGTGCGCCCCTCGAAGCGGCCGTCGCTGCGGCGCGCGTCGTAGCCGGCGGCGCGGAGCCGGGCCTGCACGTTCTTCACCGCGCGCCCGGTCACACCCTCGCCCAGGCCGAGCTGCCCGTCGTAGGTCTTCGCCACCGCCTGGGTGGTGAGCGCGTCGAGCCGCCGGTGCGCCCGGGTCGGCTTGGCCCGGGTGTGGAGCGGATCGTGCTGCAGCGCCGCGACGTCACCGTGGAGCGCCTTGCGGACGGCGGCGGACAGCGCGCTGCCGCTGCCCAGGCGATCGTCGTGCCGGAACGAGGAGAGCGCCCGCGCCGCCTGCGCGTCGAGCTTGCCGTCGATCGCGCCCGGGCTGTACCCGAGCGTCTTCAGGCGGGACTCGGCGGCCTTGATCGCGCGGCTGGGGACGGGAGTTCTGCGGGCTGCGGTGGCGTGGGTGGTCATGGCCCCTGACACTTCAAGCCCCCGGCCACGCGCCGGCCCCAGCGCCTTCAACGGTTTGGGCGCACCGGGGTGTCACCTCAGGTTTTCACCCGAGACCTCG
>JAYVRT010000583.1:0-1604 GCA_043776025.1 Archangiaceae bacterium
ATGTGGGCCGCGGGCCGGGCGCGCATCGCGTCGGCGATCGCGTCGAGCCGCTGGCGGCTGTCGGGCGTGAGGTCCGCCGCGTCGAAGCCAAAGCGAATCACCAACCCGTTGAGCAGCTTCTCGAGGTCGGCGTCCTTCTGGGTCGTCGCCGACTCGGAGGCCGGAGCGGCGGCTGGCGCCGGGGCGGCCTTGCTCGCGCCCGGCTCGGCGGCGGGAGAGGTGACGACCGGCTGCGGTTGGTGGGCGCAGGCGGCAACGACGAACATCGCGGCGGCAATCGTTAGACGCTTCATCAGGTGGCTCCTACCCCTTTGGGGAAATCGTTTGAGCCCCAACCATTTACACCCGCAAGTTGTTCCCCGCAAATTGCAAATTGTTCGCCCGCCCGCGACCCGCGGTTTACGGTCGGCCATGGCGAGCGGTCGGCCGGACAAGGTCCTGGAGTTCATGCGGGTGCTCTGGGCGCTCGACCACGCGATGCAGGAGCGCAGCAAGGCGATGGGGACCCACCTGGGTGTCACCAGCCCCCAGCGGCTGACGCTGCGGTTGATCGACGCCCAGCCGGGCATCAGCTCGAGCGAGGTCGCCGAGCTGCTCCACCTCGACCCCTCGACCCTCACCGGCGTGCTCCAGCGGCTGGAGCGCAGCGGAATGCTCACCCGTGCGCGCGACGCCGACGACGGCCGCCGCGCGAAGCTGCGGACCACGCCCAGGGGCAAGGCGATGCTCGGCCAGCACCAGCACACCGTCGAGTCGGTGGTGCGCCAGGCTCTCGGCGCGGAGAAGGACAAGGCGATCCGCAAAGCGAGCGCGGTGATTGAGCGGCTCACCGCGGCGCTGGTCGAGGCCCCGCCCCCGTCGACGAAGGGGAAGTAGCGCGGCTACTCGCCGAGCACCTTGACGATCACCCGCTTGCGCCGCTGCCCGTCGAACTCCGCGTAGAAGACCTGTTGCCAGGGTCCCAGGTCGAGCTTCCCCTTCGTCACGGGGAGGACCACCTCGTGATGGACCAGCAACGACTTGAGGTGTGCGTCGCCGTTGTCTTCCCCGGTGCGGTGGTGGCGGTAGTCGGGCCCTTTGGGCGCCAGGCCCTCGAGCCACTTCCAGATGTCCTCGTGGAGCCCCGACTCGTCGTCGTTGACGAAGACCCCGGCGGTGATGTGCATCGCCGAGACCAGGACCATCCCCTCCTGGATGCCGCTCTTGTGCACCAGCGCCTCGACCGTGTCCGTCAGGCGGATCAGCTCCCGGGGCTTCGAGGTCGCAAACCAGAGGTACTCGGTGAGGGCTTTCATCGTGGAAAAGGACCCTATTTCAGGCCGAGCGTTTTGTTTGGGCAGATCCCCCGGGGTGTTACGGTCCAGCCCGTCTCTCACCCTGTAGAATTTGGATGGCGCAGGAACCCGACAACACCAAAAAAGAGGCGCGGAGCCAGGGGCCTGAGCTGCGCCTCATCGACAGGCGCGCCTTCGTCGGCTTCCCCGAGCTGAAGGTCGCGCCCGGCGTCACCGTCACCGACTTCGCGCTCCAGATTCCCGACGTCACCTTCCCGATGAACCTCTCGGGCGGGGCGTCGAAGTACCAGAAGAAGAAGCTCGACTTCG
>JAYVRT010000584.1:0-5083 GCA_043776025.1 Archangiaceae bacterium
CGCATGGGGCAGGCGTTGACCATCGGCAGCAAGTACGCGCCCGATTTCAAGAGCGCCCGTACCCTGGTGCTCTGGGGCAGCAACCCCTTCCGCTCGGCGCCGCCGTTCGCGCACCTCGTCGCCCACAAGGCGGAGCAGAAGTCGCTGGTGGTGATCGACCCGGTCCGCCACGAGTCCGCGGCGATGGCCACCGAGTTTCTCCAGGTGCGCCCGGGCACCGACGGCGCGCTCGCGCTCTCGCTGATTCACGTCGTCCTCGAGGAGAAGCTCTACCCTCAGACCTTCGTCGACGAGTGGACCGTGGGGCTCGAAGGGCTGCGCACCCTCGCCGCGAAGTACGCGCCGCCCCAGGCTGAAGGCATCACCGGCGTCGGGCGCGATCGCATCACCCAGGTCGCGCGCAAGCTCGCCACCGACTCGCCCACCTGCATCTGGCCCGGCCTCGGCGTCGAGCACCACGTCAGCGGCGTGCAGACGGTTCGGGCGATCAGCGCGCTCGAGGCGCTCTGCGGCCGGTTCGTCGACCCCGTGTCGGCCCACGCCTTCCTCTCTCCGGTCACCGCGAAGTTCGCCGACGAGCCGTTGCCCGCCCTCTACCGGATGCGCACGCCCGCGCCCGTGCCGCCGCCGCTGAGCGTCCAGCCGATTGGCTACGACGCGTTTCCACTCTTCGAGGTCTACAACCGCGAGGCGCAGGGGAACCTCTGGGCCGACGCGGCGCTCACCGGCAAGCCGTACCCGATTCGGGCGCTGATGATGATCGCCTCCAACGGGCTCGTCACCGCGCCGGACCCAGAGAAGGCGGCCCGCGGGGCCCAGAAGCTCGACGTGCTGGTGACGGTCGACAGCTTCCTCTCCGCCTCGGCGCAGCGCAGCGACTTCGTGCTCCCCGCGGCCACGTTCGCCGAGGCGCCCAACGTCGACGCCGCCGACGAGAAGTCCGACGCGCAAGGGCTGGTCGCTCCGCAGGCGGACGCCTGGCCTGACTGGAAGATCGTCTTTGAGTTGGCCCGTGCGCTCGGGCTGGGCAGTTATTTCCCCTGGGGCTCGTTTCACGAGGCGCTCGAGGCGCCGCACCTGCCGTGGATGCTCGACCCGAAGCACCAACCGCGCCCGAGCCCGACCGTCGACGCGCCGCGCTTCTCGACGCCTTCGGGAAAGATCGAGTTTCACAGCCAGGTGCTCGAGCAGTTCGGCTTCCCGCCGCTGCCCGAGTGGACCCCGCCCGCGGAAGCACTGTCCCCACAGTTTCCCTTGAGGCTGGTGACCGGACCGCGGACCGCGGCATTCATCAACTCCCAGTTCCGGCAGATCCCCTCGGTGCGCTCGAAGTGCCCCGAGCCGGTGCTGCTGCTGCACCCCGACGCCGCCGCGGACGCGGGCGTCACCGGCGCAGGGCGGGTGAGGGTGGTGACGCCACACGGGACCGCCGAGGTGAAGCTGCAGACTTCAGAGGAGGTCGCGGCCGATGTCGCGGTGCTCCCCGCCGGCTGGGAGAGCCTCGATGTGAACCGGCTGATCGGCCCCTGCGGGCTGGATCCAATCTCCGGCTTCCCCGCGTTCCGTTCCGGCGTCGCGCGGATCGAGCCCGTCTCGCCGCCGTCGAAGGAGAAGGGGCGATGAGGGCTCAGCTCAGTGGCACTGCGGCGGCGTTTCGCCCGCCTGCAGCGCCGCGATCGCCCGCCACACCAACACCCCGGCCGCGCACAGCAGCACCGTGCGCCGCAGCCAGGGCCGGCTGCTGAACGCCGAGAGCCCAGGCAGCTGCGCCGCGCTCAACGCCGCCGTGCCCCCGACGGCGAAGCTCGCCATCAAGCCCGCGCCCCGGCCGAAGGAACCCGCCGCCATCGCGGCGAGAAAGACGCCGTAGAGCAACCCGCAAGGGAGCAGCGGAGTCGCCGCTCCGAGCGCGCCGGCCCGCAGCGCCGGCGAGAGCTTCGCGCCCAGACGGGCCACCCGGCGCGCGAGGCCTCCGAGGAACGCTGGCGGGCGGATCCACCGCCCGACGTCGAACGCGGTGGCCACCAGCGCCGCCGCCATCACCCAGGGCATCGCGGCGACCACCGAGCCGGACAGGCCCTGCGCGATGCTCAGCCCGACGCCTCCGAGCAGGCAGCCGAGCAAGGCGTACGCGGCGATCCTTCCCAGGTGCCAGGCCCCCGCCGCTCGCAGCCGCGCCGAGCGCTCCACCGGCAGGCCAGCGCAGGCCAGGGGCCCGCACATCAGCGCGCAGTGGACGCTGCCAGCCAACCCGGCGGCGAAGGCGCCGGCGAATGTCGCAATCAGAGGGACAGCCACCGGAGGACCCGTCGCAAACCCCGTGCCCGCGGCTTCCCCCGGGACGATCGATGCACCGATTGCACGTCGTCCCTCGGGGTGAAGATCTTGCGTGGTCCCACGCCTATCCGCTGACCTGGATCAAGCGGCACGCCCTTCGCACAGCCGCAGCCGGTGCGTGCCGCGGTTTGTCTCCATTGCTCCAGCGCAATCCCCACGGGGTCAGAATCCACCGGGTTTTGCTGCTCGGGGTGCGAAGCCGTCTTCGGGTTGATTCACGCCCAGGGGCTCGGCCGCTACTACACGCTCGCGCAGGGTCAGGTCGCGCCGGTCGCCCTCAGCCCGGATCGCAGCCTCGTCTGGCTCGAGCCGCTGCTGGTCACCGCTTCCGCCTGCCCCGGCGCGATGAAGTCGATCGAGCTCGATGTCCAGGGCATCCACTGCGCCGCTTGCGTCTGGCTCTTCAACGAGACGTTCGCCCGGCGCGGTGGCGCGGCGATCACCGTCAACCCGTCGATCGGCCGGGTGCGGTTGCAGTGGGTGCCGGAACAGCTCGACCTCGGGCTCTGGGTCAAAGAGATCGAAGCGTTCGGCTACGCGCTCGGGCCGGCGCGGAAGCAGGCGCTCAAGGGCAGCAGCGAGCTGCCGTTGCGGTTGGGGATCAGCGCGGCGATCACCCTCAACGTGATGCTCTTCTCGCTCAGCTTCTACTTCGGCCTCGCCCCCTCCGACGGCGACGTCTTCACCATCTTCTCGCGGCTGTCGCTGGTGCTGTCCACCGCGGTGGTCCTCATCGGCGGGTGGCCGTTCTTCCGCGGAGCCGTGCGCGGCCTGCAGAGCCGGGTGCTCCACCTCGATCTGCCGATCGCCCTGGGGATCCTCCTCGTGTGGGGAACCTCGCTGGTGCAGGCCCAGGGCGGCGATCGCGCCTACTTCGACACCCTCAACGTCTTCATCACCTTGATGCTCTTCGGCCGCTGGCTGCAGCAGCGGGTGCTCGAGCGCAACCGCCGCTTCCTCCTCGAGGACGACGGCGCTCAGGGTCTCTTCTCGCGACGGCGCCAGGGCTCCGCGGTCGAGGTGGTGCCGGCTCCCCGGCTCGCCGCCGGCGATCGGCTGCTGATCGCTCCCGGAGAGCTGATCCCCATCGACGCCCGCGTCGAGGGCGCGGCGGTGGTGAGCACCGACTGGATCAACGGCGAGTCCAGCCCGAGGCAGCTGACCCACCACGAGCTCGCGCCCGCGGGCAGCTTCAACGCCGGGCGCACCGCGTTCGAAGCCGAGGCGCTCACCGACTTCGCCCAGTCGCCGCTCGTCTCCCTGTTGCGGCAGCCCGCGGCGCGCGCTGGCGCTCAGCCGCGGCACGTTCAGTTCTGGAACCGCCTCGCCCGCCGGTGGGTGGCCCAGGTGCTCCTCGCCGCGGGGATCGGCTTCCTCCTCTGGCTTCCCGCCGGAACCGCCAGGGCCCTCGACGTCGCCGTCGCGCTGCTGGTGGTGACCTGCCCCTGTGCGATCGGCATCGCGTTGCCCCTGGCCTACGAACTCACCCAGGCCCGCCTGCGCCGCCGCGGCTTCTATGTGCGCAGCACCGATCTCCTCGACCGTCTCACCGACGTCACCACCCTGGTCTTCGACAAGACCGGCACCCTGACGCTGGGCCACCTGGCGCTGGCCACCCCGGCCGCGGTCGACCGCCTCTCGACGCTCGAGCGCGACGTGCTCTGGAACCTCGTCTGCCGCAGCAGCCACCCGGTGAGCGTCTGCCTCCACCAGGCGCTCTGCACGTCTGGCGCCGCCTTCGACCCAGACGCCGCGGTGGTCGAGCAACCGGGGCAGGGGATGCAATGGCGCCGCGCCGACGGCGACTGGCGGCTCGGCAAAGCGCAGTGGGCCAGCGCCGGCGTGCTCGCGGCGGATCCGGTCTTCAGCCGCGACGGCCAGAGGGTCACCACCTTTGCGACCCGCGAGGCGCTGCGGCCTGACGCCGGTGTCGAGCTGAAGACCCTCGAGAGACAGGGCTACCCCGCCTGGCTGCTGTCCGGAGACAGCCCGGCCCGGGTGAGCGCGCTCGCATCCCGCCTCGGGCTGTCGCCGGACCATGCCCTCGGAGCGCTGAGCCCGGAGCAGAAGGCCGAGCACGTCGCCGCCCTCGGGCCGGGGACGCTCTACCTCGGCGACGGCGTCAACGACGCCCCCGCGTTCGGCCGCGCCCTCTGCGCTGGGACGCCGGCGATCGAACGGCCGGTGATGCCGTCGCGATCGGACTTCTTCCTTGTCGGCGCCGGGCTCGCCCCGCTGCGCGACGCGCTCAGCTCGGCGCGGCGGCTGCGCACGGTGGTCAAGCGCGTGCTCGGGCTCTCGGTCGCCTACAACGCCGTCGCCGTCGTCGTCGCGCTCGCCGGGTGGATGTCGCCGGTGAAGGCCGCGATCTTCATGCCGCTGTCTTCGTTGACGCTGCTGCTGATCACCGTCGTCAGCCTCTCCGAGCGCTCGCGCGCTCCCGCCCCGGCGCAGCCGGTCGAGGTCCCCGCATGAGCGTTCTCGTCCTCCAGTTGTTCGTCAGTCTCGCCCTCGTCTCCTTCGGCATCGGGCTGTTGATCGTCTCGATCCGCCAGGGAGACCACGAGCACGCCGACCGCCTCGCCCTCACGCCTCTCGAAGAAGACCGGCCCGCCCGCACCCACCAGGACACCTAAGAAGATGCGAACCGAACGAATCGTCTACGACGACACCACGACCCGCCGCTTCATCTTCGCTTCGATCGCCTTCGGCATCGTCGGGATGCTCGTCGGCGCGATCATCGCCA
>JAYVRT010000585.1:0-5075 GCA_043776025.1 Archangiaceae bacterium
CAGCTCGACCGCCAGGTGAACAAGATCCTCGGCTACGACATGGAGCCCGTCGTGATCCTCACCGAGCACAACCAGAGCGAACGGCTGCTGGTCAAGGCCCTGAAGGATCGCAAGGCGGCCCAGGGCAAGGCGTCCACGATCGACTTCGTCGCCGCCCTCGACGACCTGGTGCCCACCGAGCAGCCCGAGAAGCAGCTGCTGTTGGGGACGATCGCGAAGACGCTCAACAAGGTGAACGCCGACGACCTCGACAAGGACACCCGGCCCCGGTTCGACAAGCTGCTGCGCTGGGTCAAGGCCGAGCCGTTCGCCCGCAACGACATTCCGTTCTCGGTGCGGCGCCAGTTCGAGGGGATCAAACCCGGAGAAGAGGGCGGCTTCGTCCTCATCTTTCCCCGCATCAAGGTCTCCGATGGCAAGGCGGTCGGCCGGTTCGCCAAGGAAGTCCGCAACCTGGTGCTGCCCAACGGCGAGCACTTCTCCGCGGCGGGTGAGGCGATGATCCTCGCCGACGTGCTGCTGATGGTGGAACGCGAGGGCCAGCCGGTGCTCATCGGGGCGACGCTGGCGGTGCTGCTCGCGATGTGGCTGACGCTCGGCTCGCTGCGCATCGCGCTGCTGTGCATGCTGCCCACCGCGCTGTCGCTGGTGTGCCTCGTCGGGATGATGGTGGTCCTCGACCTGCCTTTCAACTACCTCAACATCCTCCTGCTGCCGGTGCTGATCGGCGTCACGGTGGACGGCGGGGTGCACATGACGTCACGAATCAACGACAGCCACGGCAAGTTCCCTCCCGTCTTCGCCGAGACCGGGCGGGCGATCGTCGGCGGTCTGGTCACCTCGGGAGACGGCTTCTCGGCGATGCTGTTCGCCGACCACCCCGGCCTCAACTCGATCGGGCGGCTGGCGATCTTAGGGTTCGCCGTTAACCTGATCATCATGCTGCTGTTCTTCCCCGCCACGTTGCTGTGGCTCCAGCAGAAGGGCTGGCTCAACCTCGACGACTCGAATTCCGACGCCCCTGCCGCGTCGAACGACAAACCCCAAGGAGAACCCAAGTGAAAACCTCCCTCACTGCCCTCTGCCTCCTGCTGCCCTCCCTGGCCTTCGCCGGCCCGCTGGGTGACGAAGGCACCAAGCGCTGCCAGGCGTTCATCGACAACCTGCTGGCGGTGAAGTCGTCCGACAGCGGTCCGCTGCCCAAGGCCGACGCCGACGCCAACCTGAAGACCTACGCCGAGCTCGACACCTTCTTCGACTGGGACACGCTGATGTCCGAGCCGATCAAGCCCCGGCTGGACAAGTTCTCTCCGGCGGAATTGGCCGAGTTCAACAAGAAGTTCAAAGAGGTGCTGCGGATGACCGCGTACCCGGACTCGGGCGCGTTCTTCCGCAAGGCGAAGTACAAGCTCACCGCGCCAGTGGAAGACGGCGCCGAGAAGGTCACCGTCGGCCTCGACGCCAAGCGGGGCGACATCGAGACCCACCTCGACATCCACTTTCGTAAGCTCGGCGGGATGCTCAAGCTCTACGACGTGTCGTTCGATGGCGATTCGCTCACCAAGGACTACCAGAACCAGATGGTGCGGATCATCGACAAGGGCGGAGCGAAGGATCTGATCGCCAAGATCGACAAGCGCAAGGCGGACCTCGAGAAGCCCGCGACCAAGAAGAAGTAACCCATGAACGCACTCCTGCTCGCAGTGTTCCTCTCGGCGGAGCCCGCTCCGGCCGCTGCTCCTTCGCCCCTGATGCTGCCGACGGCTTCGGTGCGGCGGATGACGATTGATGACTGCGTCCGCGAGGCGCTCAAGGGCAGCGGGACCCTGATGGAGGCGCAGGGGAAAGTCACCGAGTGGCAGGGCAAGCTGCTCGAGGTGGAGTCCGTTTACTGGCCGAAGCTGCAGGGCCTGGCGTACGTCGCGCCGCTCTACGGGCTGAAGCTCGCGCCGGGGCAGACGGGCGCCGAGCTGCCGCACCCGGTGTACCGCACCGATTGGAATACCTGGGGCCCGTACACCAAGCTGCAGCTGATCCTCGCGCAGCCGATCTACACCTTCGGGCGGCAGCCGGCGGGGGAGAAGGCGGCGCAGAACCGGCTCGACGTCGAGAAGGCGCGGGTGGAGCAGACGCGCAACACCATCGCGCTCGAGGTGCGCCGCTACTACCTGCTGCACCTGTACGCGAAGTCGCTGCAGCCGGCGCTCGACCAGGCGAAGTCGATTCTCGACGAGGCGGAGAAGAGCGCCCGGGAGATGTACGACGAGGGCGGCGGCGTCACCCAGGTCGACCTGTCGAAGCTGCGCTACGGCGGGACCCTGTTGGCCAAGGGCATGGTCCAGGCGCAGATTGGTTCGGCGCTGGCGCTCGCGGCGCTCAAGCACACCATGGGGATGCAGCAGTCGGAGGCGATCGAGCTGGTGGACGAGGCGCTGCCGCCGGTGCCGTCGGTGCCGCTGCTGCCGCTGGAGGCCTACGTGGCGAAGGCGGCGGAGCACCGGCCCGAGGTGGCCCAGCTGAAGTTCGGCGCGGAGGCCGCGAAGTGGTTCGCCCGGTCTCAGGCGCTCTCGTCGATGCCGACCGCCTTCGTCGCCGCGCAAATCGACCTCAACTGGGCGCCGGCGCGGCCGACGACGAGCGACGAGTTCGCCTACGACCGGTTCAACACCATCACCCCGGGCGTCGCCGCCGGCTTTCTCTTCGACGTCGACCCGCGCAAGACGTGGGCGCAGTACGAGGGCGCCAAGGGGTTGATCGAGCAGGTCGACGGCTTGAAGAAGTTCGCCTCCACCGGGATCCCCGTCGAGGTCCGCAAGGCCTACGACGACGCGACGCAGGCGGACCAGTTGGCGAAGCTGTCGAACGAGGGCTCGTCGGCCGGCCGCAAGTGGCTGGTCTTCGCGGGCACCGCGTACGCGGCGGGCACCGGGGAGGCGAAGGACCTGCTCGAAGGGCTGGTGGTCTACATCTCCTCGCGCCAGGCGTACTTCGAGCAGCTCAACGCGGCGCACTTCGCCCGGGCGCAGCTGCTCTACGTCACGGGCGAGACCGGCGTCGACTGACCGTGCCGTCCTGCCCCGATCGGGGCGAAATGGCGCTACTTCGCCGGGGCCTTCGCCTCGGGCTTCTTCTCCCACTGGGCGCCATCCTTGGCGCACTCCTTCTTCGTCTTCGCGACCACCTTGCCGTCCTTCTTGCACTCGTGGGTGGAGACCTTGTCCCCGGCGAAGGCGGGCAGGGCGCAGAGCACGACGACGGCGGCGGCGATTGAACGGAGCAAGGGAGGAGTCCTCGGGAGCCAGTGGGTGTGCTGCTTCCCATCGCAACCCCCATGCCGGGGCAGACGGACGCCGTGAGTCTCAGCCCAGGCCGAGCGCCCGGCCGCCCTGGTAGACGAGGAAGGCCGTCAGCCAGGCGAGCGCGAAGGTGTAGCCGAAGAGGAACGCCGGCCAACGCAGGCTCCGCGTCTCGCGGCGCACCACCGCCAGGGTGCTCATGCACTGACAGGCGATCGCGAAGAACGCCATCAGCGACAGCCCCATCAGCGGGGAATAGGCGGTCTTCCCGTCGGGGCCCGCCTCGGCGCGGATGCGATCGCGCAGCCCCACCGAGCCCGGCTCGGCCTCGCGGCCCATGCCGTAGACGACCCCCATCGTGCTGACGAAGACCTCGCGGGCGACGAAGGCGCCGAGCAGCCCGATGCCGATCTTCCAGTCGAAGCCGAGCGGCTTGATCGCCGGCTCGATGAAGCGGCCGATCATCCCGCCGAAGCTGTGGGTGAGCGCCTCGGCCTGGTGCGCGTTGTTCAACTCGGCGAGCCCGTCGGCGCGCGCAGGCCCCGCGGGAACCACCTGTTCCAGCCGTGCCCGGTCGGCGAGGTAGCGCTGCTCCGAAGCCGGGTGCCGAGGGAAGTAGAGCAGCAGCCACATTCCCACGGTGCACGCGAGGATCACCGTCCCCGCCTCGGTGAGGAAGACGCGGCTCTTCTTCCACATCATCGCCAGCACCGAGCGCCAGTGGGGCTGGCGGTAGGGCGGCATCTCCAACAGCAGCGGCACCCGCTTGCCCTTGAAGACGGTGCGGCCAAGCACCGCCGCGACGGCGAGCGTCATCCCGGTGCTGAACAGGTACATCCCCACCATCAGCAGCCCCTGAATCGGCACCACCCCCCACGCCTTTGTCGGCGGAAAGAGGGCGGCGATGATCAACGTGTACACCGGCAGCCGCGCCGAGCAGGTCATCAGCGGCAGCACCATCATCGTCAGCAGGCGGTCGCGCTGCCTTTCCATGGTGCGGGTCGCGAGCACCGCCGGCACCGCGCAGGCAAAGCCGGACATCATCGTCACGAAGGCGCGGCCGTGGAGGCCGATCGCTTTCATCAGGCGGTCCATCAGCATCGCCACCCGCGCCATGTAGCCGGTGTCCTCCATCACCCCGATGAAGAAGAAGAGGAGCATGATCTGCGGGAGGAAGACGATCACGCTGCCCACCCCTTCGAGCAGTGCGTCTCCCACCAGGTCTGAGAACCAACCCGCCGGCAGCGCGCCGACCACCTGTTGTTTCAGCCCGGCGATGGCCGCTTCGATCAACGACACCAGTGGGGCGGTGCCGGTGAACAGCGCCTGGAACACGCCCGCCATCACCAGGAGGAAGATGCCGAAGCCGAGCGTGGGGTGGAGCAGCACCCGGTCGACCCGGTCGGTCATCGTCTGGCCAGGGGGCTTCGCCTCTTTGAGGAACAGCGGGGCGCGGTGGTCAATCCACGCGTAGCGGCCGAGGATCACCTCCGCCTCGATCTCCCGTCCGGCGGCAGCCGCAGCCGCTCGCCGCTCGACCACCGCCGAACGCAGGGCCGTCGGGACGCCGCGCATCTCGTCGGTCTCGTCGAGCGACAGCAGCGCCCAGAGCGCGAAGGCGTCGCGGCGCCGCGAATCGTCGGTCAGCCAGGAGCCGGGCAGGTGGACCGCCACCGCGGCGATGTCGCAGCGCAAGGCGTCGGTCTGCGGGATCCAGCGGGGGCCGGGCCTCGCTTTGCCCGGGTCGGCGAGCACCGCCTCGATCGTGTCTTCGAGCGC
>JAYVRT010000586.1:0-5074 GCA_043776025.1 Archangiaceae bacterium
CCGAGGACAAGAACCACGACGGCAAGCTCGACCCTGGCGAGTGCAGCGCGATCCGCAAGGACACCGACTGCGACGGCATCTCTGACAACGACGAGATCAAGGGGACGCTGGGCTGCATGACCGACTGCCAGAAGCTCGACACCGACGGCGATGGCTTGCCCGATGGCGTCGAGCAGGGGCTGCAGCAGCCGGGCGCGGATCCGGTGGTCTGCAAGTACGGCGCGAGCACCTTCGACACCGAGGCCGCCACCAAGACCCAGGCGTGCAATCCCGACACCGACGGAGACGGCATCCAGGACGGCGCCGAGGACGGCAACCACAACGGGAAGATCGACCCGGGCGAGCTCAACCCGCTCCTCGCCGACACCGCGCTGCCCGATGGCGGCCAGGGCCCGGCGACCGCGGCTTGCGCCACCGCCAACTTGAAGCCGATCTCGCTGCAGTCGTCGGGCTTCCCCGACGTTCAGGTCGCCCTCGTGCCCAGCTTCACCGAGATCAGCCGGCTCAGCGACAACGGTGAGAAGGGGATCATCTTCTACGATCCGACCTCGCACGTCGCTGGCCTGGTCTTCTCGAAGACGCCGCAAGGCGCCGACGCCACCGCCGAGGAACAGCTCGGCCGCACCAAGATCGGCAGCGTCTCTGGCCCGATCACCCAGACCTTCACCACCTGGGACGGGTTCGCCTCGTCGGTGCGTGCCACCTACGACAATGCGGGCGCGGTGGATCTCAAGACCCGGATCAACGACATCGCCAAGTCGTACCTCGGGGCGAACGTCGCCGGCCTCCTCACCGGAGCGGCGGGTGCCGTCGGCCCCTTCAAGATCCAGGCGGAGTACGTGCGGCGCACCCCAACCCGCGCGGTCGTGCTGATCGCGATCGTCCCCGCGGCCAGCTACAGCGGCCAGAACATCTTCCAGCTCGACGACACCGCGGGGGGCTCGGCGCTCGCGCAGTTCGGCGACTTCACCGCGACCACCTGCGAAGTGTTCCTCGCCGACATCAACGCCAAGGTCGATTTCCTCTGGGTGGTCGACGACAGCGGCTCGATGCAGGCGTCGCAGGCGGCGCTCGGCAACGCGATCAGCGTCTTCTCCAGCAAGCTCGCCACCGCCGGCCTCGACTGGCGCGCGGGCGGCGTCACCACCGGCTACCTGTCGATGCAGTGCAGCTCCGGGACCTCGCCCAACTGTTACCGGCCCTTCACCGCCGCCGCTCCGACGATGATCTCCTGGTTCAGCTCGGCCGGAGGAACCGCGAACTGGTTCGGCACCACCGGTGACAGCATCGAGTCGTCGATCGGCTCGGCGAAGGCGTACATCCCGACCTTGCTGCCGAAGACGATGGTCGCGACCGCCAACAAGGTACGGGACGGCGCGGCGCTGCACCTCATCGTCCTGGGCGACGCGGACGACCAGAGCCCCAGCTACAACCAGACGCAGACGGACGCCTTCTTCGCCAACTACGACGGCGCCGGCTCGAAGGCGGTGGTCCATGGCATCGTCTGCCCGCAGGGCGGCAACTGCAACGGCGAGACGCAGCAGAACCCGCGCCGCAACCTGGCGACGATCGCCGCGTCAGGCGGGGTGCTCGGAGACTTCACCGTCGCCCAGACGACCGGCAGTCCTCAGCTGGCCGCCACGATCGACGCGATCCTCGCCTCGGCGATCAACGGCACCGGGCACCAGCTGCTCAAGCCGCCGATCTCCTCCACGATCAAGATCGCGATCGAGACGGGCGGCACCAAGGGCGTCTGCAACACCAACGACGTGCCGCGCGACCGTACCAACGGCTTCGACTTCGACTCCGCCAGCCGCCGCATCGTCTTCTTCGGAAACTGCATCCCCAACGCCGCCGGGAAGAGGGTCGCGGTCAGCTACCGCTACTGGAACGACGCCAGCCCGGATCCGAACGGCGACCCGTGCGGAGGCGCCTGCACCGGCGGCAAGGTCTGCGACCCGAACACCAAGTCGTGCGTCTGCCCCGTCAACTGCGGTGGCATCTGCATGAACGGGACGATCTGCGATCCCAACACCTGCCAGTGCGGGCCGGGCATCAACTGACCCAAGCGGAGCGTTCCTTCAGCCGAGCTGGCCGAAGGAGCACAGCTCGATGCCGCGCTCTTTGATCAGGGCGCGGACCCGCGGGCTGCAGACGGCGGCGAACTCCGTCTCCCAGCCGTAGCGCCAGTCGGGATCTTCGACCACCACCCCGGGCGCGAGGCCTGGGTGGCAGACGATCTCATGGCGGCCGCTGCCCAGCCGCTTGAGCAGCCGCAGCAGCGCCTTCTCGTCGATCGCGCCCGAGTCGAAGACGCCGTGGGAACGGATCCGCCGCGCCTGGCCCTCGCGCCGGATGCCGGCCATCGACGACAGCAGCACGCTCTTCACCGCCGACCGGGGCCGCAGCAGCCACCGCACCGACGGCCGTTCGACCGGCCAGCGCACCGGCAGGCCCTGCTCGACCGCGAGCGCCTCGACGAGGCGGCGGATCCCTGGCAGCAGGTGCAGGTGCTGGTGGGTGTCGAGGTGATCGACCTCGACCCCGAGGCCGCGCACCGTCTCCAGCTGGGCCTTGAGCTCGAGCGCGACCTCCTCAGCGGGGATCAGCTGACCGACCCAGGCGGCGGAGAACTCGCGCCAGTCCTTGCGGAACCGGCCGCCCGGCGCGAGCCAGCGCACGTCGGAGGCGGGTGCCGCGGGCTTCAAGTGGGTGGTGAGGCACAGGTGCACGCCCAGCGGGAGCTTCTGCGCCCGGGCGCGGGCGACCGCGTCGGAGACGTTGCGGCCCGTGGCGAGCACCGTCGCCGAGGTCACCACCCCCTCGGCGTGGGCCCTCAAGATCCCTTCGTCGATGCGCGGGTGCAGGCCGAGATCGTCGGCGTTGATGACGACCTGGATCACCGCCCGCCCGCCGCCTTTCGACCGCTGATCGGCTTCACCGTCGCAGGCAGGCGCACCGGCCGCACCGGGTCGGTCGGGTGCTTCACGTCGGAGTACAGCTGCACCAGTTCCTTGACGATCTTCGCGATCACCGACGGCGAGCTCAACGTCGAGACGCCGCGGCTGCGGGGAAAGTAGTCGACGCCCATCTGGAAGACCCGGAAGCCCCGGCGAATCGCCTTCACCACCAGCTCGGCGTCAACGAAGCTGCCCTCGGCCTTGAGCTCGAGCGACTCGAGCACCCGGCGGTGCATCACCTTGAAGCTGAAGTTGATGTCTTTGATCGCGGTGCCGAACAGCGTCCGGATCAGCGTGTTGTAGACGTAGGAGTAGACGATGCGCTTCGGGCCCTCGCTGGTGCGATCGAAGCGGAAGGCGCAGATCATGTCGGCTTCGAGGTACTCCATCAGGTGGAGCGCCCGTTCGATCTCGTCGAGGTCGAAGGGGAGATCCATGTCGGAGTAGATGACGATGTCCTTGGTGGACGCCGCCATGCCGCTCTTGATCGAGCCTCCGAGCTTCAGGTTGTGGGGGTGGTTGATCACCTTGATCTGCCGGTGCTTCTGCGCCAGCCGTTCGGCGATCTCCTGGGTCTTGTCGGTGCTGGCGTCGTTGACGACGATGATCTCCCAGTCGTCGGACAGCCGCTGGAGCACCTTCATCGCCCGGGTGACCGCGCGCTCGACGTAGTCCTCCTCGTTCCAGGCCGGGAGAAACAGGCTGAGGCTCGGGCGCGCCATCGTTCGAACGGCAGCTAGCACGGCACCGCACAGATAGTTTAAGGATCTGCAATGCCTGCGCCGTGGTCAGTGCTGTTCCTCGGAGACCCTTCCCGGGTCGGCCCCGAGATCGCGGCGGCCCTCGAGGCGGCGGGGGCGAAGGTCAGCACCGCCCACACGCTGGTCGAGGTGCTGCAGCTGGGCCGCTCGGCCGTCCCCGACGCGGTGGTGATCGACCTCAAGCAGTCCGGGCCCGCGGGGTTGACGGTGCTCGCCCGGCTCAAGGAACAGACGGGCCGGCGCCACCTCGCGGTGCTGGTGGTGACCCACGGTGCGGATCCGGTCGAACGGGTCGCGGCGCTCGAGGCGGGCGCCGACGACGTGCTCAGCGCCCCGGTGCTCCCGGTGGAGCTGGCGCTGAGGCTCAAGCGCTGCGCCCACCTGCGCCGCCACGTCGACGGGCTGCTCGAGGAGGTCGCCCAGCTCAACGAGCTGTCGCTCACCGACGCGCTCACCGGGGTTCCCAACCGCCGCAGCTTTCAGGATCGCCTGCGCGACGAGTTTCGCCGGGCCCAGCGCTACGACGACCCGCTGGCGCTGGTGCTGCTCGACCTCGATCACTTCAAGATCATCAACGACACCTTCGGGCACCCCGAGGGCGACGTGGTGCTGCGTGAGGTCGCCGGCCGGCTCAAGCACTGCACCCGGGAGACGGACTTCATCGCCCGCTACGGCGGCGAGGAGTTCGCGCTGCTGCTGCCGAAGACCCAGCTGGGCGGAGCGCTCACCGTCGCCGAGCGGGTGCGCAGCGATCTCGCCGCGCTCCAATTGCAGCCGCAGCGCCAGGTCACCGCGTCCTTAGGGATCTCGATCTTCCCCAACGAGGCGATCACCACCGCCGACGCGCTGGTGCGCACCGCGGACGATGCGCTCTACGAAGCGAAGCGGGCAGGGCGCAACAAGGTCGCGCTCGCGCCGACCGCGGGGTAGGCGCGGCGGCCGCCAGTCAGCCGTCTTCGCCGGGCTCTTTGGGCGGCAGCGCCGCGCGCCACTGCCGCAGCCTCTCGGCATGGGCCTTCTCTTCCCCGCTGTCCGACGGCTTGTAGAAGCGCTCGCCGCGCAACCCTTCGGGCAGGTAGCTCTCGCCAGGGACGACGTGACCCTCGAAGTCATGGGGGTATTGGTACCCTCCGCCGTACCCCAGCGACTTCATCAGCTTCGTCGGCGCGTTGCGCAGGTGCAGCGGCACCGCCAGCGCCCCTTGCTTCGTCACCGCCTCGCGCGCCGCGGCCCAGGTGGTCAGCGCGGTGTTCGCCTTCGGGGCCATCGCCAGGTAGGTGACCGCCTGGGTCATCGCCAACGAGCCCTCGGGCAGGCCGATGAGCTCGACCGCATGGAGCGCGGCGATCGCCA
>JAYVRT010000587.1:0-1598 GCA_043776025.1 Archangiaceae bacterium
TTCGGCCGGCCGCTGATCAAGTTCCAGGTGTGGCGCCACAAGTTCGTCGAGCTGCTCTCGCAGATCGAGGCGGCGAAGCGGCTGACCTACCACGCGGTCGAGCTGTTCGACGCGAAGGAGAACCCGGTGAAGGAGATCTCGATGGCCAAGCTGGTGGCCGGGGATCTCGCGCAGCGGGTGGCCTACGACTGCCAGCAGTTCTACGGCGGCATGGGCTACATCGAGGAGACGACGATCGCCCGGGCCTGGCGCGACATCCGCCTGATCACCATCGGCGGCGGCACCTCGGAGATCATGAAGGAGATCATCTCCAAGCTGTCGGGCTTCTAAAGCGGGCGGGCAGGAGGCATGGTGCGCGGGGTGAAGCGCGCTCTGCTGCTGACGATGCTGTTCGCCACCGCGGCGCGGGCGGACTTCATGGATCACTTCGTGATCCGCGAGGACGTCGGCCCGCACAAGGCTCCCTCTTTGGGGCCGGCCGAGGTGGTGGTGATCCCGGTCGAGGTGGCCGGCTTCCCCGCGCTCGACGCCGCCGCGCTGCAGACCTTCTTCGGCGACGGGGGGCCCTTCGTCTCGTTCTACAAGACGGCGTCGCTCGGCCGGTACCAGCCGCACGTCACCGTGGCGCAGAAGGTGATCTTCGATTCCTGCCCGCTGCCGGCGGCGCAGTTCCCCAAGTGCGCGGTGGCCCGCGGCGACATCGCCGCCTTCGCCGCCGGCCTCGACATGATCCGGGAGGTGGTGAAGCGGGCGCGCGATCAAGGCACCGACTTCGGCAAGTTCGACGTCAATGGGAAGAAGGGCGTCGCCGACGGCTGGGCCGACGGGGTGATGCTGCTGACCAACGTGCCCTTCGGGGGCATCGCCTTTCCCTTCGGCTACTACAACCGGGGCGACAACCTCGACGGCGCGATCGGAGGGCCGCTGGTGGTCAACGGGGTGAAGATCCCCCACGTGGCGATCGCCGGGCTCTCGGACACCTTCGTGATGGTGCACGAGTTCGGGCACCTGCTGGGGCTCACCGATCTCTACGATGAGTCGGGCCAGTACGACGGGCTGCAGACTTCGTGGATGGGCGCGTGGGGCTACGACGCGAAGATCCCGTTGCCCGACGCCGAGACGCGGTTCCGGCTGCGCTGGGGTGACTGGCACCAGGTGGCGGGGCGGCAGACGGTGGTGGTGAAGCCGACGGAGACCAGCGGCGAGGTCTGGCGGTTGGGCGCGGGAGACGAGTACTTCCTCGTCGAGAACCGGGGCCCGGGCGGCGCCTTCGACCAGGCCTTCAGCGCCCGCGGGCTGGCCGTGTACCACGTCGATCGGAAGCTGAAGCAGCTGGGAGGCGACGAGGGCCGCTTCCAGGATCGGATCCTCAACTGTGTGAACTGCGACCCGTGGCATCCGTACATCATGTGGGTCCAGGCCGATGGGCTGTTCGAGGTGCAGCAGGGGGGCAAGCCCGACTGGGCGAACGATCTGTTTCACCACGGCTCGCTGATTGCGCCCGAGGGCAGCGCGCTGCCACTGAGCGCGGCCCACAAGGTGCTGTCGAGCAACCTCTACTCGGGCGCGGTCACGGGGATCTCGATTCAGAACATCCA
>JAYVRT010000588.1:0-5057 GCA_043776025.1 Archangiaceae bacterium
CTGTCGCCGCGTATGTATATCGGCTTCTCGTTGACGGCCGCTTTGTTCTTGTTGAGGTGCTGGACAAACGACACGATGCCGCCGTCGTAGTGGAACTTGTGGGTCTTCCCGTCGCGCTCGTCGTCGAGCGTGATGACAATCCCACCGTTGAGGAACGCGAGCTCACGGAGGCGCTGGGCGAGGATGTCCAAGCTGAAAACCGTTGTCTCGAAGATCTCGGTGTCCGGCTTGAAGGTGACCTTCGTGCCGCGCTTGTCGGTGACGCCGATCTCCGCGACCTTCTGTTGGGGGACGCCCTTGGCGTACTTCTGCTGGAAGACCTTCCCCCCGCGCTGGATCTCCAGCACCAGCGACTCGGAGAGCGCGTTGACGCACGAGACCCCGACGCCGTGCAGCCCGCCGGACACCTTATACGCCGAGTTCTCGAACTTGCCGCCGGCGTGCAGCTTCGTCATCACCACGTCGACGGTGTCCATTCCAATCACCGTCGGGTGCGGCCCGGTGGGAATCCCGCGGCCGTTGTCGGTGACCGAGACGCTGTTGTCGACGTGGACCACCACCTCGATGTCGGTGCAGTAGCCGGCGAGCGCCTCGTCCACCGAGTTGTCGACCACTTCGTAGACGAGGTGGTGCAGCCCGTAGACGTTGGTGTCTCCGATGTACATCCCGGGCCGCTTGCGGACGGCCTCGAGCCCCTCGAGAACCGTGATGCTCGCCGCGCTGTATTCAGCGGGATTCGGCGTGACAGGAGTGGGCGTGGTGTTGTTGTCCATCTGGGTCCGGATCCGACGGTGACGAGCCGTTGACTCCTACCAGTTTCAGCCCCGCTTTTCTCTAAGGATTCTTCGCCCGCAACCACCTCGTAAACGCTCAGGATTTCAGACGTTTTGTGGGTGTTTCAGGGCCCATGAACGGAGGTCGTTTGGGAGACTTTTCAACAAGGCGCAGCGGTCATGTATCCACCGCTTTGGGGTCTCGTTCTGCCCTGGGCTCACCCGGCTCGAGGTGGGGTTGGCGCGGCTGCGGCCGGCCCCTGTTTGGCCACCCGCGACTGGCGTTTGAGGCCGGGTCCGTGCTTAAGGCCCGCCCCAGTATGGCGATCACCGTCACCGACCCCACCACCGTTCCAACCTACGGCGACTCCTGGCTCCACCGCTGGTGCGAGAAGGCGCTCTATGAGGTCCGGGACGAAGTCTTCGTCCGGACCACGCTCAAGGTCTGCGGGGTGATTCTGCCCATCCTCGCCGTGCTCCTGGTGCACTTCACCTGGTGGGCCGCCGCCGCCTACGTCGCGGCCTGGGCCTGGCTGGCCCCGTCGGTGATTCTGATGCTGCACTGCACGATGCACCGCCCGTTCATTCGAAGGCCGCGCCTGCTGGGCAGGATCCACGTCATCGTCCTCACCGCGCTGTACGGGATCCCGCTCTCGTACACCGAGCACCACATGGGGATGCACCACGTCGAGGGCAACCTGCCCGCGGATCTCTCCTCGACGATGCGGTTTCAGCGCGACAACTTTTTCCACTTCCTCATCTATTTCTTCCGCCTGCTGCTGCTGGGGCCGATCGAATTGCCGCTGTACCTGGCGCGCCACAAGCGCGGGAACTTCGCCAGCAGGGTCCTGATTGGCGAGGCCTGCCACTGGGCGCTGGTGGCCACCGCCTGCTTCATCGACCTCCGCGGCGGGCTGGTTGGCTTCCTCCTGCCGATGTTGACCGTCCGTTTCCTGATGATGATGGGCAACTGGGGGCAGCACGCATTCATCGACGAGAAGGATCCGTCGAACTCGCTGCTCAACTCCATCACGTGCATCAACTCGCCCTACAACCACAAGGCCTTCAACGACGGGTACCACATCGGGCACCACGTGAAGGCCAACCGCCACTGGTCGGAGATGCCCGGCGACTTCCTCGCCAACCTCGACCAGTACGCCAAGGCCAAGGCGGTCGTCTTCGAGCGGCTCGACTTCTTCCTCGTCTCGCTCCTGCTCTTCACCCACCAATACGGAGTCCTCGCCCGCCGCTTCGTCCGCCTCGACGGTGTCGAGCGCTCGGACGAGGACGTCATCACCTTCCTCAAGAGCCGGGTGAAGCGCATCGACTCCGAGAGCACCGACGCCGCGCCCGTCGCGACGGCCTGAGGCGGCGGTGGCCGACGCCCACCACCACGACGAGTGGTGCCGGCCGCTGCCCGCCGTGAAGGCGTTTCCCAAGCACCAGTCACTCGCGGTCACCCAGCGGGTGCTCGACCAGCAGCGGCTGAAGCACCGGCCCGAGCTGCTGCTGCGAAAGTGGCACCGGATGAGCACCTCGCCGCTGGGGTTCCTGCGCGGAGCGGCCCCGCTGTTCGACGAGTGTCTGCGGCGCGAGGGCAGCTGGGCGAAGGGCCCGGCCGGCGGTGGCTCTCTGGTGGGGGACCTGCACCTGGAGAACTTCGGCGTCTTCCTCGACGCCAGCGGGCGCCCCAACTTTCACGTCAACGACTTCGACGCCTGCCGCGATGGGCCCTGGCGGTTCGACGTGCTGCGGCTGCTGACCTCGATGCTGCTGGCCCGCACCGAGCTCAAGGCCACCGGCACCAGCATCCAGGAACTGGCGCTGCTCGCGCTCGATGGGCACCAGGCGGGTTTGGGTGGGAAACGGTTTGCTCCCCCGCCGTTCATCCGCCAGCTGTGCGCCAACGCCGGCTTGATGAAGACCAGCCGGCTGCTGCGCAAACACCTCGAGGGGCACGGGCTGATTCACGACGAGAAGCACCCTCCGGTGCCGCCGCGTCTGGCCCGGCTCGTGCCCGCGACGCTGGCGCAGTGGGCGGCGAGCCTCCCGCCTTCGATTCGCCCTGCCCCGGAAGAGCTTCAGATCCTCGACGTGCGCCGGCGAGTCCTCGGCACCGGCTCGCTCGGCGCCGAACGTCTGCTGGTGCTGGTTCAGGGCCACGCGAAGGGCGACGAACCCCACGGGCATTGGCTGTTGGACCTCAAGCAGATGGACTCGGCCGCCGACCGGATCGTGGAGGCGATGCGGGCCGCGGTGCTCCGCCCCCCTGCCCTGCTCGGCGCGGCGCGCCTGGGTCACCTCGACGTGCTGCTGCGGCGCCTGTCGGCGGGCGAAGAGAAGCTGCCGATCGACGCGGTGGACCCGGCCCAGGCCCACGCCATCGCGCGCTACCTCGGCTCCCTCGCGGGCGAAGTGCACCGGCGGCTGGCGCGCACCACGCTGAAGCGCTGGTCGAACGGCGAGCAGGTCGGGCTGCTCGCCTCGGCGCGGCGGCTCGCGGCGCTGCACGAAGAGGCGTTCCTCGACTTCTGCGCCTTGCCAGTCGAGCCCTGACCGGGCTCAGGCGTCGTGCGGTTGGGCCGGGCGGCGCTCGTCAATCGCGCTCGCCAGCGCCTCGAACTCTTCTCTCGAGGGAAACAGGTGGGCGGAGATGAACACCCGCCGGTCCTCACCTACCGCGACCACCAGCGTCTCCCGCCGGGCGCCGACCCGGTGGACCTCCTTCACCGCGCTCCAGGGAATCTCGATCTCCCCGCGCGTCGGCCGGGAGACCACCAGCGACAGCGGCGTCACCTTCACTCCCCACTGCGAGCGCGGCCGCAGCCGCAGGTGGATGAAGAGCATCGCCAGCAGCAGCCCGCCGCTGATGCCGGCGCGGGCGAACTCCAGCGCGGCGCCGCTGCGCACCGCGCTCGCCAGCGCCCAGGCGGTCAAGACGAGGCTCATCAGCGCCGCGACGGTGAGCACCAGCCGCCAGCGCCGCGGGTGGTAGGCGAAGAAGTCGCGGGGGCCGCTCATTTCGTCCGCTCCACGGTGCCGGACTTCACCCGATACCAGACGGTGCCGTCCCCGGCCGCGCGCTCGACCAGCGCTGGGTCGGTGGTGGTCAAGAAGACCTGCGCGCCGGACTCGGCGAGGTAGCCCATCAGGAACTGGTTGCGCTCGGGGTCGAGCTCGCTCGAGACGTCGTCGAGCAGCAGCAGCGGCAGGAAGCCCGAGGTGGCGAAGAGATTTTCAATCTCCGCCACCTTCCACGCCAGCACCAGCGCCCGGGCCTGGCCTTGCGACGCGTAGGCCCGCGCGGCGTGCGTCCCCAGCGACAGCTCGAGGTCGTCGACGTGGGGGCCGACCGAGGTGAAGCCCCGCTCGACGTCGCGCTGCAACCGCTGGTCGAGCAGCGCCGCCAACGCCTGCTGCAGCTGAGCCTCCGTCGCCTCGCCGAAGTCGAGCGGCGGCAGGTGCGAAGGGGCGTAGGCGTAGATTGCCGGCGCCTCGGTGCGGCCGATGCGGGCGAAGGCGCCCTGGGCCCGCGCCCCGAGCTCGCGCATCAGCGCGCGGCGCCGCACCCACAGCCGGGCGCCGACCCGCGCCAGCGTCGCGTCCCAGGCCGACAGGTGGGCCACGGGCGCGCCGTCCTTGAGCAGCCGGTTGCGCGACTTCACCGCCCGCGCGTACTCCCGGCTCTCGCCGAGGAAGACGGGGAAGCGGTTGAAGACGGCGCGGTCGAGGAAGTTGCGGCGCCCCTCGGGCCCGCCCTTCACCACCTGCAGGTCGTCCGGGGTGAAGGCGACGACGCTGACCCCGCCGAAGTACGCCTCGAGCGACCCCGCCCGCTTGCCGTCCACCGACGCCCGCCGCGCGCCCGCCTCGACCTCGACTGAAATCTCGCGCTCGGCGCCGTTCAAGACAAACCGCCCCGTCACCTTCGCCGTCCTCTCCCCGAATGCCACCAACTCCGACAGCTTCGCCGCGCGCAGCGACTTGAGCGTCGCGAGGAAATAGAGCCCCTCGAGCAGGTTGGTCTTCCCCTGCCCGTTGTCGCCCACCGCCACCGTGGTCCGCGGGCCCGGCTGCAGCTGCACCTGGTGCAGGTTTCGAAACCGCTCGTAGGTCAGCGAGAGTAACTGCATCGCACCCTCACGGCTTCGGAGACGACTGGTTCTTCCGCGTCACCGCGCCCACGACGTAGACGGCGTTGTCGAGGTAGAGCGAGAGAGTGAAGGTCTGTGTCACCGCCGCCCCCATTCCGGTGGGGACAATCGGCCCGGCGAGCACGTTGAG